>CAJOED010000112.1 GCA_905233335.1 uncultured Synergistales bacterium | reverse complement strand
CATGGAGGCAACTTGCGGAGCTCTATGCGGGGCACAAATGGTACTTGGCCTCATGAAGTATCAGGGTAAGCCCATCAGGAAGGACGCGGCAGAACTCTACACGGCGTTCAACGAAAAGTGCGGAGCTACAATATGCCGTGATATTAAGGGAGTGGGAACGGGCAAAGTATTATGTTCGTGTGATGACTGTGTGCGCAATGCCGTAGAACTCCTTGAAGCAGCAATATAGAGCGTGAAAAAATTCCCCGGCCATCACAACCGGGGTTATCACTATCACTAACGCCGCAAAACTTTCGACAAAAATTCTTTCGTCCTGGGCTGTTTCGGGTCATCAAAGACTTCTTCAGGCGTACCTTCCTCACTGATTATGCCCTTGTCGATGAATAACACTCTGTCGGCTACCTTGTGCGCAAATCCCATCTCGTGCGTAACAAGATACATAGTCATTCCCGAATCAGCAAGCTCCTTCATGACATCGAGAACTTCACCGATCATTTCCGGGTCAAGCGCGCTCGTCGGCTCATCGAACAGCAGCACATCAGGATTCATTGCCAATGCACGCGCAATAGCTACACGCTGTTTCTGTCCTCCTGAAAGCCTGTCGGGCCATTCGTCGATTTTGTCCGCAAGTCCCACACGCGCAAGAAGCTCTTTGGCTCTCGTATCTGCCTCGTCGGGATTCATGAGCTTCAATTCCACCGGGGCAAGCGTCAAGTTCTTTCTCACAGTAAGGTGCGGGAAAAGGTGAAAGTGCTGAAACACCATGCACATTTTGCTTCTCACGTGATCTATGTCGCACTTCGGGGACGTAATATCTTCTCCCTTGAATGAGATTATGCCGCTCGTAGGCTCCTCCATTCTGTTCAGACAGCGCAGGAATGTAGATTTCCCCGACCCCGACGGCCCTATTACCGCGATTTTCTCTCCCTTGTGAATGCCCGTCGATATTCCGTTCAGAACATGAAGCTCTCCGCCGTCCTGAAGCCTGAAAGTTTTATGCAGGTCTTTCACCTCAATAATATAGTCATTCATTCTGCATTACCCCCTCCGGCCTCTATGCAGCCATTCCTCAAGTTTCCGCACAAAACGAGTCAGACACATAACGATAACAAGATATATTATCGCTACCATGACCAGCGGCTGTGAATGTTCAAGCGTAAGTGCCTGTATATTTTGTCCGGCTCTCGTGAGGTCATCAATTCCGATATAACCGGCTACTGATGTCTCCTTCAACAGCGCAATGAACTCATTGAACAGCATGGGAATAATATTACGCAACGCCTGCGGGAGAACTATGAGCTTCATTGATGTCCCGTATGACAATCCCAAAGAACGCGCCGCCTCCATCTGTCCCGGATCTATCGACTCGATGCCGCCACGAAAAATTTCCGCGATATATGCCCCGGAGTTAAGCCCGAACGCAAGAATAGCTATGTATTGTGTGTTGAGATCCCTCGCCGACGCAAATATCGTGAAGTTCCAGATGAGGAGCTGTACCATTGCAGGAGTCCCGCGCAAAACAGTAATATACGTTTCGGCCATAGCATTAAGCACCGGGATATGTGCCCCGCCCTTGTGCGCAACACGTATAACGCTCAATACCAGCCCGACAGCAAGCCCGATTAACGTCGCGCCGGAAGTCATGAAGATAGTAGCTTTGAGTCCGTCCACCAACATCATGTAGCGGCTGTCCTTCACGAAATTCTGGTAGAACCTCCTGTTGAAGTCCTGCCACGCCGCCGCCGTGAAAAATCCCGAACTGTATAACGCATACAGCAGGAACAACGCGAAAATTCCGAGCACTATATCGCCGCGCCCTGCTCCTGTCTGCTTATTTCTCATAGTCATCTGCGCGCACTACGGCAACTTGTTTTGCACCGACAACGTAATTTTCCGAAAAGTCCATGTTCTCTTTGCGTTCGTCCGTTACGGTAATCCCGGCGCATATCATGTCTACTTTGTTCGTTGATACGGCCATCGGGAGCGCGTCAAAGTTCATGTTCTCGATTACGAGTTCTTTGCCCAGTTTCTTTGCGATTACGGCGCACATTTCGACATCAATGCCGATATAGCTCGAACCGACTTTGAGTTCATACGGTGCAAAGCCTGCTTCTGTTCCGACGAATAATTTTCCGCCCTTTGCGCCCTTGTTGAAGTCGATAGTTTCAGGCTTCACTGCTGTGTAATCTCCCGTGAGGTATTTCGCAAAAATAGCGTCGAGTGTCCCGTCAGCTTTCATTTCCGCAAGTGCCTTATTCACTTCAGCTACAAGTTCGGTGTTGCCCTTCCTGAAACCTATTGCGTAATTCTCCTCGCTCAAAGCCTCGTCCATAATCGCAAGGCCTTCCACTTCAGCGAGAAATCTTTTTGCGGGCATTTCGTCCATGACTACGGCGCGTACTTTTCCCTGACGGAGTGAGGCTATTGCGTCAACGTACTTTTCGTAGGTCGTGAGGAGTGTCCCTTTGTTGTCGCCGAGTAAGTCCTCCGCTATGTACTGTCCGACAGTGCCGCGCTGGGCAGCAAGACGTTCTGTTTTGAGCTGGGCGGTAGTCGTGAGCTTGGCCTGTTCAGCACCGAATGCACACGAGCATAACGCAAGAACGAGAAGTAAGACAAGAAATTTTTTCATGATGATAGATTGACCTCCTGAATTGCAAAATTATTTTTGAGATTATAACACTCTGATAATATATAATGACTTATGACTATTCCCAAACTACTACGGAGATGATATTTTGTATGGCAACGAAGGAAATTTCGACTTATACATTTACGACCTTCTGAAGGAAGCAGGCATCACCGCACAATATCAGGCTACGGACATTCACGAACTACAGCAGGCACTCGCTACAGCCTCAAAGACACAGACGGGCGAACAGGGACGGCCTGACTATATCGCTGTCGTTGAAGGCTACGTGCTTGTTATCGAGGACAAAGCCGACCGCGACAAGTTATGCCTCCGCGACAATGACGGGGGGATTTCCCAAAGCGTGAAGGCCACCACCGACTACGCACTCAACGGAGCATTGTTCTATGCGCGTAAGATTATCGACGGGAGCACGTACAAGAAAGTATTTGCGTTCGGTAATGCAGGGGACGCAAAACATCACACGTTACAGCCGCTTTTCGTGAGTCCTGACGAGGTGATAGAACTTGAGAGCGTCGAGACATTCGAGAACTTTTCTGCGCGGAACATCGAGAAGTTCTACAGGTATGCAGTCATGGGTGAAACTCCTCCCGAAGAATTACAGCACGACGAAATCATGACGCGGACGAAAGAACTTCATGAACAGTTCAGGAATTACGGCGGACTAAGCGATAGAGAAAAACCCCTCGTAGTATCAGCGATATTATTAGCGTTGCAGGAGAAAGAGTACGGTTTCAGCCTCGACAGCCTCACAGGAGACGACACAAATACTGACGGCGAAAAACTCTACACACAGCTCGAAAAAAGCCTCAAACGCGCAAAAGTTGCTCCCGAAGTGAAGCTCAACCAAGTTCTGAAACAGTTTGAGTTCATTAATACCAGGCCGGTACTGAGCGAACACAACGAGAAACTCAATAAATCCCCGCTGAAATCATTTGCAGAGTACATCAACAACGAAATATACAGCGCAATAGAACTCAACAGCACACCGAAAGACTATCTCGGAATGTTCTACGGCGAATTTGTCAGGTATTCCGGCGGGGATGGGCAGACTTTGGGCGTTGTCGTAACTCCTCCGCACATCACAGAATTATTCTGCGACCTCGTTGACCTCAAACCCGACGACGTAATTTTCGATCCATGCTGCGGCACCGGAGGCTTCCTCGTTGCGGGAATGCACAGAATGCTGAACTCCGCAAAAACTGACATACAGCGCAAACACATCAAGGAGAAGCAGATTTACGGCATAGAGTTACGCGACGACATGTTCTCAATCGCCACCACGAACATGATTTTACGCGGCGACGGACAAAGCAACCTCACGTGCGGAGATTTCTTCAGGACTGACTCGGCAGAATTATAGCTCAAGCAGATAACAGTCGGCTTCATGAATCCGCCGTACTCACAGGCAAAGAAACGAAATGACGCGGAACTTTCAGAGCTTGCGTTCACCGAACACCTGTTAGATAGCGTTCTTCCGGGCGGGAGGGTTGCTGTTATTGTGCCGGTGTCAACGATGATAGGCAAAACAAAAGAGGACAAGCAGAAAAAATCCGACATCCTGAAACATCATACGCTTGAAGGAGTAATCTCGCTCAACAAGAACACATTTTACGGCGTGGGGACTGTGCCATGTATCGCGGTGTTCACAGCAGGAGAACCGCACCCGAAAGACAAGCTCGCGAAATTCATAAACTTTGAGGATGACGGCTGGATCGTGAAAATGCACGTCGGACTCGTCGACACAGAACGCGCAAAGGACAGGCGGCAGTACCTCCTCGACTGCTGGCACGGCAGAAGGCGTGATTTCCCGTCGGCCTTCATGGTTGAGACGACTGTTGAGGCAGGTGATGAGTGGCTTCACTCGTTCTACTACTACAACGACGAAACCCCGAAGGACAAAAATTTTGTTGAGAGCATTGCGGATTACTTGACGTTCGAGGCAAATATGATCTTTCACGGGAGGGGCTATCTTTTCGGTGTCGGCGGTGGAGATGAGCATACTTGACTGACGCTTGAAGGCAGAAAGTGGGCAAAGTTCGCGGTCGGGGATCTGTTCCGGCTTGAGAAGGGGAAGTGCAGCAGGTCAGAGCAGACAGAAGGAGACGACAGCGGGCTTACGTATCTCGGCGCAACTAACAGAAACAACGCCGTAATAGGTTTCGTGAAGCGTGATGATAAACTCATGCAGAAGGGCAACTGTATAGCGTTCATAAAGGACGGTGAAGGCTCTGCTGGTTATGCTGTCTATAAGCACGAGGACTTCATAGCAAATTTTCACGTCATACTTGGCTATGCTCCATTCCTCAACAGATACACGGGGATGTTCATTACTACGTGCGCGGACAAGGTGAGGGGCAAATACAACGTCAACTACGCGCGGACACTAGAGAGGC
>CAJOED010000111.1:5606-7709 GCA_905233335.1 uncultured Synergistales bacterium | reverse complement strand
CATCGCTAAAGTTCAGTACATCGTTATGGGAGTTATCGCTGTAGCTATGGGCATGACGGCATTCTTTGCGTATCGTACAGTGTTCGCATCGCTGGCTATTGTTCTCGGCCTCCTCACGGCATACAGACGGCAGACACTGCTGGGCTTCCTTGCTGTGATTTTGGGAATTGCTGCGGCGGCTATGTAGCAGTAAGAATAGTATGTGCCCTCTCGTTCTTGCGGGAGGGTTTTTTTGTTGGGTAAAAATATATGTATGCTGTTATAATTTCAATATTCCATATAACTTTTTGAAAGGAGAAAATTTTTTATGGCACTCCTGAATTATGATGTTCTCGCAAAGTCAGGCTACAACGGCTACATTCTCCGCGATGCCCCCGAAAAAATTATGCAGTTCGGAGAAGGAAATTTCTTACGCGCCGACTACTTCTTTGATGTCTCGAACGAAAAATCCGGCTTCAACGGAAAAGCAGTCCTCGTTCAGCCCATAGCATCAGGACTTTCCGACATGATTAACGAGCAGCAGGGGTTGTACACTCTGTATTTGCGCGGCAGTGAGAAGGGGCAGAAGGTCGACCTCAAGCGCGTAATCTCGTCATGTTCACGTGCGATTAACCCGTACGCCGAAAAGGGCTGGGATGCTGTCCTTGACCTCGCGAAAAGTCCCGACCTCGAAATCATCGTCAGCAACACTACAGAAGCCGGCATCGTCTATGACCCCGCGAGCACGTTCGAGCAGACACCGCCCGTATCATTCCCGGCCAAGCTCACACGAGTACTCTATGAACGCTGGAAGGCAGGTCGTGAAGGTCTCGTGATATTGAGCTGTGAACTCATCGACAACAACGGCAAAGAGTTATTATCGTGCGTCAACAAGTACATAGAGCAGTGGAAGCTCGAAAAGGATTTTGCTGAATGGGTGAACGGCAAAAATATTTTCTGCTCAACGCTCGTCGACAGGATAGTCCCGGGAAGGATACGCGATAAGGCCGAACTCGATTCCCTCAACAAAGCTAACGGCTATGAAGACAACCTGCTTGATGTCGGTGAAGTTTTCGGTGTATGGGTCATTGAGGGGCCTGCAGAACTCGAAGACAAATTACCGTTCAAGCGCGCTGGTCTTCCTGTACATGTTGTGCCGGACGTTACGCCGTACAAGAAACGCAAGGTGAGAATCCTCAACGGTGCTCATACGGGATTCGTTCCGGGCGCATACCTGGCTGGTTTCGACATCGTGAGGGACTGCATGCACAACGACACAATCAGGGGCTTCATGAACAAGATGCTGTATGATGAGATTATTCCGACTCTGCCGCTCGACAAGAAAGACCTGAACGATTTTGCGGAAGCTGTGCAGGACAGGTTCAACAACCCGTTTGTGAATCACGAACTCATGAGCATATCTCTCAACTCGACATCAAAGTGGCGTGCGCGTAACATGCCGAGCTTCCTTGAGTACGTCGACGAGAAGAAATCACTTCCGCCGTGCCTCACTATGAGCTTGGCCGCATACATAGCATTCTACTCAAACGACATTCAGGAACTCACCGACAAAGGGTTAGTCTGCAAACGCGAAAAGAACACGTACACCGTCAACGATGACCGCTGGGTGCTGGAGTTCTACTACGCTCACAGGAATGATACGCCCGAAGCACTCGTACACGCTGTACTCACGAACACGGACATGTGGGGGCAGGACTTGACGAAAGTAGCGGGGCTTGAGGCGGCTGTTGTGGCTGACCTGAAGAAGATTCGCACCGACGGAGCAGAAGCGGCATTCAAGAGCGTTCTGTAACACTCACAAAAAATTCACGCGTTGATGTGATAATAACTACGGTCTTGCTTGTACGTGAGGCCGTAATTTTTTCAGGAGGTGCATGGAATGAGAATAATATTTGCGCTGTTATTGATGATGTCGCTTGGTTGTCAGGCGTTCGCTTCTCCTGCTGACGTGATAAATAATTTTGCGTTCGGTATGGCAAAAAATATCAGTGAGGAGAGCTACTTTTTCTCACCCTACAGCATAATATCGGCGTTCGGTATGGCATATGCAGGTGCAGAAGGACTTACGGCGGCAGAAATGAATGAAGCTCTCGGATTTTCGCG
>CAJOED010000111.1:442-5491 GCA_905233335.1 uncultured Synergistales bacterium | reverse complement strand
AACACTCTGTACCTGTACTACAGGAGCACGGCTCATGAACTCGACATCAAGAACGACACGTATAACTCGCGCGAAACGATCAATGCATGGGTCAGTGAGAACACGAACGGAAAAATCAATGACCTGCTGCGGACGCTTGACCCTGACACGCAGATGATTTTGACGAACGCGGTATACTTCAATGCAGAATGGCTCTCACCGTTCGAGAAGGAAGCAACGAAACCCGAAAAATTTTACGACGGCGATAATGTCTGTGAAGTCCCGATGATGAAGCAGTATGATGATTTTATGTATTGCGAGTCCGACGGCGTGAAGGTTGTACGTCTTCCGTATGAGGGGCGGAGGCTGTCAATGATTGTCGTGCTTCCCCCGAAAGGCGAAAACGTATCACTCGATGCCGGAACCCTCAAGAAATACACTGACGCGATGACAAAATACGAGGTTGATTTATGGCTTCCGAAATTCAAGACGGAAAGACGCTACGAACTCAAAGAAATTTTCGGGAAAATGGGAGTGAATACGGCGTTCTCGAATCGGGCAAATTTTTCCGGGATTACGGACGACGAGAAACTCAAGATTGACGCGGTGATACACCAGACGTTCATTGACGTTGACGAGGAGAAGACAGAAGCGGCTGCGGCGACGGCTGTAATGATGATGAGGGCTACAGCTCTGCCGATGGAGGAGGAAAAACTGCAGGCGGAGTTTCATGCGGATCACCCGTTCATGTACTTTATTGTTGATAATTACACGGGAACAATATTATTCATGGGACGGCAGACATTCAGATAAAACTGTAACGGGGAGTGCTAATCACTTCCCGCTATTTTTCTCTTATATGCACCTGATAGAAGCAGATGCCATTTTCCCGGCTTCAAAATTTTCATTCCACCGGCCAAGTTCTATTTCGGGGAACAAAACACAGTTGCGGTTATCAATTCCCAAAGGCAGAACTACATCATACTCATCATCAGTCCTGTATTTATCGCGGATGACATAGCTTGCTTCTATGACGTTGCAGAAATTCTTGCCTCCCGCAGAAACATAATGCTGGTGATTGTTCGCGTGAAGGTGTACCAGCTTGTGCGTTGCGTTGAGCTTCCTGAATGCAGATAATACTCGTTCGGGGCTGTCCGTTCTCACGACATCATGAAACTCAAAAAGTATCTGTTCGAACTGTGCGAGAGTTTCGGGTTTCACGTTCTCAATAAATCCCCACTCTGCTCCCTCAACGTCCATTTTCAGAATCATGTTGCGTTTGTCCTGATGATGATTTTTCTGTATGAGTTCTTCAAGCGTTTTCAGTCGGTCGTCATTCGTAACACCGTCCGCAATGCCCTCACGGAAAAAGTGAAAGCGTTGATTTTCTTCCGGCAGTCCGTCTATAGTGTGATCGTACATGAAAATATCGTAGCCGCGTGAAGCCATATCCATATCCCACGAAACATCATGATCAATCCCGAAAGAGTACGCAATGCCTCCGTCGTGAAAGTCATCAAGCATGATATAGCCGCCGTCGTTCGGGCTTCCTGTGCGCGTGAGTTCATAGCCGTCCACTTTCGCAATGTGCAGCAAGTCATGAAGCTCCCTGTAATAATTCTCCGACATCACGAACGAACACGATTGTATGAACCGTGAAGAACGTATTATTCTGACCTCTTCACCGTAAATTTTCGCCGCTATCTTTTTCGCCGTCGTCTTGAGCTGTCTAATCATTGCATGACCTCCCGTTCACAACGACAAAAAAGCCCCGCATGACTTCATGCCATACGGAGCAGTAATTTTCTCTGTGTGAAAAGTCAGAATATGAGTGCGATGTGCGATGTGCGATGTGCGATGTGCGATGTGCGATTATACACATTTTATGCATTCTTGTCTATGTCCTTTCGCAAAAAATTTTGTTGCATTCTATCATGTTTCATTTCATTTCGAGGCTGTCGAGAATTTCACCGAGCACGTCAGCATTCTTCACCAACCCGGTGCCCACTATCAGCATGTAAAAATCCTCGTCCCCTGTAATTACCGCGTGGCTTATCCCGTTGTTGAAGTCGAACGAGTAATCGCCGTCATCGTCCTTTTCCGGGAGAGTCCCGCCGAGTTCAAGCGCAAACGTCGCAACAATGTCCGCAAGTGAAACCCCGTGAAGATCATCGTAAGTTATCGACAGCGAGCCGGATCTGTCATTTGCCGACACCGTAACTACTGCTCCTGCTTCTTCCGCCGTCCACCCTTCAGGAACATCAAGCGAAAAATTCCGAAACTCCTGGACTTCACCGAATGCCGCCGAACTCACTAGCAGCATCATAGCAAGAATTATTACGCGCCTCATTTTTTCCCTCCGAAAATGTCATAAAGATTCAGCCTCAAAGCATTGGTTACGACACAGAAACTCGACAAGCTCATAGCCGCCGCACCGAACATGGGATCCAGCTTCAAGCCCCATAACCCTGCCGCTAACGGAATGCCGATAACATTATAGACGAACGCCCAAAACAAATTCTGCCGGATATTTCGGAGAGTCGCACGGCTCAACCTCACAGCAGCAGCAACATCACGCAATGAGTTCTTCATGAGTACGACATCAGCAGCATCAACAGCTATATCCGTCCCCGCTCCTATCGCTATCCCTATATCAGCGCGTGTCAGTGCAGGAGCATCATTAATCCCGTCGCCCACCATAGCAACACGGCCTTTTTCCTGAAGCTTACGGATTACGCTCTCTTTGCCGTCGGGCAAAACTCCCGCGATAACATCATCAACACCGACTTCACCGCCTATTGCCTTTGCTGTTCGTTCGTTGTCGCCGGTCAGCATTACTACACGAATGCCCAACTCTTGAAGCTCCTTCACGGCCTCTTTGCTGTCGGACTTCATGACATCAGCAACCGCGATAATTCCGAGAAGCTCATCACCCTTCACGAACATTAACGGTGTCTTTCCGTTCTCCGCAAGTTTTGCCGCCTCATTCGTGAAACGTTCACCGACCGCGTAATTTTCGCCGATAAACTTCACACTGCCGCCGATGAGCATATCACCGTCTCCCAAAGTTGCCGCTAATCCGTTTCCGGGCATCGCGTGAAAATCATGTACTTCCTGAGGCTTTATGCCCTTTTCCTTTGCGAAATCGACTACAGCGCGTGCCAGTGGGTGTTCGCTCTTGGCCTCAAGTGAATATGCGTACTTCATGAGGTCGTCCTCAAGAAAATCTCCCGCCGTCATTATGTCCGTAACTTTCGGTTCTCCGCTCGTGATTGTGCCGGTTTTGTCGAGGGCGGCTATGTTGATCTTCCCGGTTTCCTCAAGTGCTGCTGATGTCTTGAAGAGTATTCCGTTCTTTGCGCCCATACCGTTGCCGACCATAACAGCAACAGGAGTCGCAAGGCCAAGCGCACACGGACAACTAATCACTAATACCGCTATCCCGTAAGACAGAGCGTCCCCGAAAGACTTACCCGCCACCAGCCACCCTGCAACGACGAGAACAGCAATGCATATCACCGCAGGCACGAATACACCGCAAACTTTGTCCGCAATTTTGGCAACGGGAGCTTTTGTAGCGGCCGCATCACTTACCATCTTGATTATCTGTGAGAGCGTCGTATCATTCCCGACCCTGACAGCCTCGCACTTTATGAAGCCCGATTGATTGACTGTTGCCGCCGAAACAGAGTCGCCCGGTGCTTTGTCTACAGGTATGCTTTCACCGGTCAATGCCGCCTCATTCACTGCGCTGGTGCCCTCGATGATTACGCCGTCAACAGGTATATTTTCGCCCGGACGAACAACGAACACATTACCCCGCTGTACCTGCTCAATCGGAACAGTAACTTCTTTGTTGTTGCGTATGACGGTAGCTGTTTTTGGTGCCAACTTCATGAGGCTCTTCAGCGCGTCGGTAGTTCTGCCTTTGGACTTGGCCTCTAACATTTTGCCGACAGTAATCAGCGTGAGTATCATTCCGGCACTCTCAAAGTAGAAATCGTGTGGGGCAAATTTTCCCGTTGTCATCATGAAGAGAACGTACACACTCCACGCGAACGATGCAGAAGCTCCCATAGCTACGAGAGTATCCATGTTCGGCGCGAGGTGAATCAGTGTGCTGAATCCCGACACAAAAAATTTCTGGTTGATTACCATGATGATTGCGGCGAGTAATAACTGTGCGAGTCCCTGAGCTACGTGGTTGTTCGCGAAAAATGAAGGGAGCGGCAAGTTCAGCATGTGTCCCATCGAGAAGTACATCAACGCGGCAAGAAACACTAGAGACGCTATGAGCCTTTTGCGGAGTGCAGGAGTCTCACGGTCGGCGAGTGCTTCTTCTTCCTGTGCGTGTGAGGGTGATGATGTCTGTTCAGGGGTGTTGAGGCTTGCACCGTACCCGGCTTTTTCGACGGCGGCGATGATGTCGGAGGGTGAAGCAGTACCGTCTACGCTCATGGAGTTGGTGAGGAGGCTGACGGCGCACGAACTGACACCGGGTAGCTTCTTCACGACGCGTTCAACCCGTGCGGAACATGCGGCACAGCTCATGCCCGTAATGCTATACATATCTGACATAAAATTTTTTCACGGCCTTTACTTGTGATTGTGTTCATTATATACGGCCATGCAAGATTTTATTTGTGTTTACTCTGCCATTTCTTTATGTCCTTGATGAGCTGTGAAGTTCTTATGTCTGCTCCCTGCTCATCGAGGTGAAATATTGTGTCATAAAAATATTCTGCAGGAATAAGATAGTCCCTGTAATACGAGATAACATCACATGAAAGTCTTTCGGAAAGTTCACGCGTGAATTTGTCGTAATCTTCTTTGGGCGGTGTGATGTCCACAGAAATTATCGGGTATCCTGCAACAAGCAATACTGCTCCGCGTTCTGTTACGTACCTGTTGAGTTCGTTCAAGCGATTTATGCAGGTGTCGTTGATGTCGTGGACTCTGACTTTGCGTTCCTTGAGAAGAACATCAAGAGTTTTTCGGACTTCTTCCGGCCTTTTCGCAACGTCGCCGTACTTGTTGAATGATGTTCGTGAATATGGCGGCTTGTAGTCA
>CAJOED010000111.1:0-431 GCA_905233335.1 uncultured Synergistales bacterium | reverse complement strand
CCAGTAATCAGGCCAAGCATGTAACATTTCGTAATAGTCTTCCGGCCTTAGGATTTCCCAAAGTTCTTTGTTGTACTCGATGGTCTTCCACATAAGCGAGGTATCCTGTATTGTATTGTCATCAGAAAAAATCAGGTGGCATACTATCACAATATCGCCGCTGTTGAGGTTCTGCTTCATCATGTTTTCGTTGAAGGCATTACCGAAGCCGCTGTGAAGTCCAAGATTCACAACGGGCATATTGATTGCTTCCTGAAGCATTGGAGAATTTATGCCGAAAGCAAGATTCGAATCTGTTTCAAGAATGATTTTAGGTTCATTGATTGATTTCAGACGGGCAATTTTGTCTACAAGAGATGCTTGATAGTTATCTTCGTACTGGCAGCCTATCACGAATATTCCCAAGATAAGCATTACTACGATTACGACAC
>CAJOED010000110.1 GCA_905233335.1 uncultured Synergistales bacterium | reverse complement strand
ACAGTTCCGTTCAAAAGTATCACCATAAACAAAAACGACAACAGACGCAGGGCATTTCCCGAAAAATGTTCCTTAACTGCACTGGGCAATATGAACATTGAAGGCCCTACAACGAACGTCATCAGAGGAGCAAGTACAAAGCTGTTAATCCAATGCGGCAATGTTGTTAAAACAAAATTCATTTTTTATCTTCCTCCTGAGTAAATTAGAACCATGAAAACGGATTCCTCCACTTCCTCCACCATTGCGTAGGCTTTTGCAGCATGAAGGCCTCTTCTTCCTGCTTCTTGCGTTCCTCTTCCTGCCTTATACGTTCCTTCTCACCATCTCTATAGCCTTGATTATATGCAATTCGATAATCAGGGCTTGATAGTATGGTACGCTCTGAAAAATTGTGAATAAAAGCAAAGGGAATCTTCAATATTCCTAGAAGAAGCCGCACTGCCCAGACAAATAAACTGATACCAAAACGCATTAACCATTTATACACAACCACATACACAAGAAGCAACAACAGGAACAGAATACAATCCCAGTTCGTGAGAGACTGAAAATAATTTTTCAGCCACAGCAAATCTTCCTGAAGAAGACGAACTACAGCCAGAAGAAAATCTGCAATGAACACAAATACATCGACTAAGCCAATCAATATATTTCAACCCCCTAATATATTTTTGATGTATATATCATCTTCCACAGTTCACATAATGCAAACCGTACTGCCCTCGTCCTAACTTCTCCGCGATTACCGGGTAGCTTCTTCATGAATGAATGCGATTCTCCGTTCTTAGATGCAAGTCCAAACCATACAGTGCCGACCGGCTTACTCTCACTCCCTCCGTCTGGCCCGGCAATTCCTGTCGTAGATACTGCATAATCAGCATCATAAATTCTTAATGCACCTTCTGCCATTTCCCGCGCACACTCCTCACTCACTGCACCGAAACTTGCCAGCGTCTCACTCTTCACGCCCAAAATATTCTGCTTGGCCTCGTTGCTGTAAGTTACGCATGAGCCGTTGAACACGTCGGAGCTTCCCGCAATCGCCGTAATCTGTTCGCCGACAAGACCGCCCGTACACGACTCAGCACACGCAATCTTCACGCCGTGAGTACGCGCCTCATGGATTACTGCTTCAGAGAGTGAGAGACAGCCGCGAGGGAGTACATTGTCAAAGCGCGAACGTGTCAGCTTTTCGGCCTCGTCGACGAGTTCAGGGCTGCCGCGTATTATCAGCTCCACTTGCGGGGAAGCAGGGAGTATTGAGATGTGCAGTGAGGGATTATTGATAACCTCCGGGATTTTCTCCGCTATCGTCATTTCGGGGAGGCCGAGAATGATTACGGATGCCCAAGTGTGAGACGGCGCAAAAATTTCGGGGAGTTCCTGACGGGTCATAGCCTGATACTCTAACGGCACACCGGGAAGCGCAATTACTGTTGTCCCGTCCTGCTGAAACTTCATGCCCAGCGCAAAGCCCACCGGATTGAACACAGCAGAACATTTCACCGGGATATAGGCTTGAGGGTTACGGCATTTTTCGGTGTACGCGTAACGTTCGGGATAATCTTTCACGCGCTCCAGTACCATGTTGTACATGTCATCATTCGGGGACAGCTCACAATCAAGATATTTTGCGATTGCGTAACGTGTTTTGTCGTCGTGAGTGGGGCCAAGACCGCCGGAAATTATCAGCAGGTCAGTATTGCCGACCCAACGAGATAACAGAGAGAGTATTTCGCTCTCCTCGTCAGAAATTACTTCTATGCGCTTGACGTTCCACCCGTGATTGTGAAAATGTTTCGCCATGAATGAAGCGTTCTTTTCGAGTCGTGCTCCGCTCAATAACTCATCACCTATAGCCGCAAGTACAGCACTCTTCATTTCGAGAACGCCTCCCATAACGCATAAATCCACCCTGCATGGTACAAGTACGCATTCAGGCCGTGAAGCATAATGTTAGCCATAATTCCTCCGACAATGTCATCTGCCATAATTCCCCAGCCGCCGGGTAATTTCTCCATTGCTGATATGGGCCAGGGTTTGAGAATGTCAAGCAGACGGAACAGGAAAAATCCCGGAATGATAAAACTTTTCGGGAGTAAGAAAATACTTATCCACATTCCCGGAACTTCATCAATATTCAGGAAGCTGGGATCTTTTGTGTTGAAGTACGTCTC
This sequence comes from uncultured Synergistales bacterium, assembly GCA_905233335.1. Taxonomy (GTDB): domain Bacteria; phylum Synergistota; class Synergistia; order Synergistales; family Aminobacteriaceae; genus JAFUXM01. The sequence goes on along the minus strand of CAJOED010000110.1, from coordinate 7,026 downwards.
CGATTTCCCCGTAACGTAAACACCGACTGCACTCACCAGCACAATAACCCATAGCGGCACATCAACGAACATACTCACGACACACGCCGCCGCAGAACTCACAGTACCGGGCATTCCTGAAGGGATAAAGCCAAGCCCGAAAACACTAGCAACCCATACATACCAAGGGTAATTCTTCATGCTATCACCTCACCGAATAAATCATTTTCTGCACAGTCATAAATTTTTGCCCTCACGATGTCGCCCCGCTTCACGCCCTCGATATTTCCCGTCAGACACACGATACCGTCAACTTCAGGCGCATCACGATAACTTCTGCTCCATGCTTCTCCTGCTTCATCATCAACCTCATCAACGAGCACAGAGAGTTCACGACCGATAAATAGTTCTCCGCGTTCCTGCGAAATTTCCCGCTGAATGTCCATGAGCTTACTGCACCGGGCTTCTGCTGTTTTGCGCGACACTTGGCCGGGAAACTCTGCCGCTCTCGTCCCCTCTTCAGGAGAGTATACGAACGCACCAAGACGGTCAAATTCCACCTCGCTCACAAAATCGATTACGCGCTCAAAACTTTTTGCCGTTTCTCCGGGAAAGCCCGTCATTATCGTAGTACGCAACGCAAACAACGGGTCAACGTTCCGAATGTAGCGGAATATCCTCATCATGTGTCCGTCCTCACACGGTCTGTTCATGCGCGAGAGTATTTCGGGGTCGGCGTGCTGTATCGGTATGTCGAGATAGTGCAGGACGTGTTCATGTTCGAGCAGAAAATCAATCAGCCTCTCGTCGACTCTGTTCGGGTGAAGGTACAGAAGACGCAGCCACGTGTTTTTCGGGAGTTCGTTATTGAGTTCGTGAATGAGGGACTGAAGGTTCGTGCTGATGTCCTGCCCGTATACCGTCAAGTCCTGACTGACAAGGCATAACTCCCGCGCTCCTGCCGCACAAAGCATTAACGCCTCGTCAATGAGCATCCTCAACGGAACACTCCGCAATCGTCCGCGTATCAGGGGTATTGCACAGTATGAGCATAACGTGTTGCAGCCCTCGCTGATTTTCAGGTACCGCGTCCAGTAATTTTTGTCGAGGGCATGAGTTACGAGTTCACAGTTACGATTTTCACCGCCGCCCAAAAAGCTAATCACCTTGTCCCACTCTTCAGAACGCACGAACAAATCAACGCTCTGTGAAAACTCTGTGCGCAATTCCTTCTCGTAACGGTTCACCAGGCACCCCGCAACAATCAGCGTAGAAATTTTGCCGTCAAGTTTCAGCTTCTCAAGGTCAAGTATCGCGTCTATGTTCTCCTTCACAGCGTCCTGAATGAAACCGCATGTGTTGATTATTGCCGCGTCCGCCCCTGAAACGTCATCAACTACATCATGCCCGGAATTTGTGAGCTGTGCCGCGAGGTGTTCACTGTCTGCAGTATTCTTGGCACAACCCATACTCATCAAAAATATTCTCACTGCTCGTACTCACTGAAACTTTCCGGGTCTATGGCTTTGACCTCAAAGACTTTCTCGACGTTCACGCAGAAATTATGAGCAATCATCAAGCCCGCAAGTTTTGCACCGTCAATCAGCATAATTCGTTCGTCGGCGGCATATGTTTTTGCGTTCTCGGAGAAGGCTGCTGTTGTCGCGAAAATTCCTGTCCCGCCCCGTTCCGATAAGACTTCGGCGAAATCTTGAACGTCAGCGCGTCCGACAGTCCTGCCGGGTGAAAGTTTGCGCGCATGAATGTATATGGGGGTTGCGTTCTTTTTGTCGAGGATTACGCCCTGTATGAGGTCATCGCCGGTCTCTTCATTATTGTAGCGTGCGTTCTGGAATGCCCTGTAACCCATTTTCGAGAGCAGGTCAATCACGAGAACTTCGAACATGTCAGAAGGTATCCCGGCAGTTTTCATTAACACCTCGTCGGCCAAGTGGGAATTGTATTTTGCTACAACGTCCTCTATGTTGTTTGTCGGTGAAAGTGCCCTGTGCAGTTCTTCGGGGTCATAGTCAAATTCAGGCTCTTCATGAACTTCTTGTGCTTCCGGCTCCGGCTCATATTCTGTTTCAGGGTCGGCGGGCTGTTCTTCTTCCTGTTCTTCTTCCTGCTGTTCGTCCTCTTGAGGCTGTGCGTCGTACATGTCTTCAGGCTCTTCAAGCTCCTCGAACGTTTCCGGCTCTGCTTCTTCCTGCTCTGCTTCTTCCGGCGGCTGTTCGTCGTCGTATGCTTCGTCTTCCTGTTCCTGTTCCTGCTCCGGCTCTTGCGGCTCATCGGGTATCTCTTCAGGGAGTTCCGGCTCTGTGAACTCTTCGGGCAATTCCGGCTCCGGCAACGGTGCTGGGTCTGGTGTCGGCAAAGGGGCAGGAGGTGTTTCGGGAACGGGCGCAATGTCTTCAAGCGGTGAAGTCTTCTGCGTGCGTTCTTCAAGATACTCATCGCTAATCTCTTCCGGGTCTTCCTCGATAATTTCACGGCCAAGTTTCGTCAGCATGTACGTACTTTTTGAGGGGTTTGATAACAGATGTTTTTTGCGCAGATACATTCTTGCTTCATTAAGACGCTGTTTGAAGGTGTTTTTATCGCCTGATGACATATCATCAAGATTTTCACCGAAATAGTCAGCTATCAGTTTCATGAAATCATTTATCGCAAAATTTCTGGGAGCTTCGCCCTTGAAAGCCTCAAGCAATGGTTTCCGTATTTCCTGAGTGCTGGGGACAGGCATAATATATTTCACCTCGTAAAATGAATTGTATATGTGATTGAAAAAAATTATACTTCAAAAACCAAAATATATTACACGCAAGGAGATAATATTTCATGAAGACACTCACAGCAATTCATAACAGCTTCTTATGCTGACGAGTTGACACCGACACCACGCGATAAACGCATAGCACTCACCAACGACGCTAATAACTGTCATACGCACAAGGTCATGAAGCACTCGCACCCATAACGACCTCTTACGCTGACGGACGAGTGAATGCCAACTGCACAGAACGCACGAAATTCACACGTACAATATAATAGCGTCATTACACACAAGGAGATTCATGAAGACACTCACAGCAATAATAATAACGCTCACAATCATAACAGCTTCTTATGCTGACGAATGGACACCGGCAAGCTCTAGCTGGCGCAACGAAAGTTACGACCGACGCAGGGCACTCACCAACGACACGACTCCGCCCGCACGACTCACACCCGTTCACACACTGCCGCCGCTGACACAGAATGAGGGAGTAATACGGCGCGTCAGGATTTCCGGCGACAAGAAAGCAATAGCCCTCACGTTCGACATGTGCGAACTCGACACGACAACAACCGGCTGTGATATGGACGTGCTGAATTTCTTACGGGAGCGCAATATCCCGGCGACACTCTTCATGGGCGGGAAATGGATGCGTACACATTCACGGCGGGTCAAGCAGATTATGGGCGAAAATATTTTCGAGATTGCCAATCACAACTGGTCGCACGGAAACGCCGCACTGCTCTCTGACGACGGACTGAAAGCACAAATATTATGGACGCAGGCACAGTATGAATTATTGCGTGAAGAAGCCGGCATTAGTGATGCTCCTGAAATCCCGGTGTTTTTCCGGCTTCCGTATGGGAGGAACTCGAAACGTTCTCTTGATGTTATCGCTGGTCTTGGCATGAGAATAATACAGTGGGACGTTGCGGCGGAGTCAGGAGCGGACAACTCAAACCCGAAACGCGCAAAGAAATCCGCAAAACTCGTCGTGAGCATGACGAAACCAGGAAGCATTCTACTGTTCCACGCTAACAGTGTCCCCAAAGGCACAGCACAATTACTGCGCGAGGTGGTGAGTGAGCTTAGTGCCCGCGGTTATGAGTTCGTGAAGGTGAGTGAGCTTCTCTCTATGGGAGAAGTGGAGACGGTGAATGACGGGTATTTTTCGTTCCCAAAAGACAAAAGGGACGGAGTGCTGCTCTCCTGCTGTCCTCCCGGTAAACTTTTCGGCACTGACAGATTATGACGGGCAAACCGTGAGGGACGGAGTGCTGCTCTCCTGCTGTCCTCCCGGTAAACTTTTCGGCACTGACAGATCATGACGGGCAAAACGTGAAGCAAGGGGGCGCGGAATTTCTACCCCCTGTACCTCATGCGGCGGACATAGAGGGAAATCGTCGAACTCAACACAAAGCCTATACTCAATCCCAAGAGCGAGATTATGCAGTTCGTGCCGTTCATGTACATAAACTCCCGGTTGCCGACGTAAAGTCCCGCTATCGTGAAGAAGAATAAATCGCCGGGTATTAACGGAATTATTGAGGGATATACGAAATACGTAGAGGGCTGTCGTCTCTTCACCGCCCAGAACTCAGCATACAGTGCTGCTACTGATGCAGATAACGTCATGTACAGAAGTCGTGAAGGTATTACCGGGCTGAACGTCAATAGAGCTATGCGCGTCAATGCTCCGCCAAGCCCCGCGAGAATAATATCTTTCGGCGCAATCCTGAATACTACCCCGAAACCTAATGATGCCGTGAACGATAATAGCACAAGCAGGTATGGAGTAGTCAGCGATACAGGAGCACCGTCCATCAGCATGTAGCCTTTGAACGCTATGAACGCCGCAAATATTCCCATAGCAAGCGCAAGTGTTTCTACGGTGATTTTCAGCATCTGCAGTATTCCGTTGTTCTCCATGCCGCACAGCATGTTACGCATTGCATTCACTAGGGGCACGCCGGGAATTACCAGCATTGACACAGTGATTAGCACGACAGCAAGATTACTTCCCACGCCCGAATACACAAATATTACTGATACAGCAGTCGCAATAAACATGGTGAGGGCGTTGATTACTATTCTGTCGAGGCCGGTACTCTCAAGCATACGCATAACAAAATGTATTATCGCCGTAACTATTGCTACTGGTATCAAGTCCGCAAAATTCCCACCGAACATGAACGACAAACACGATGCCGCGCAAATTTTTCCGGCAAGCACAATAACATCGCTGTAATCAGGGACATTCATAGCACGTTCGAGCATTTTCGCCAGTAATTTCGGGGCAGGAGTAATTTCTGTTACCTTGTACGACAACTGGTTGAGTGAACGCAATCTCTCAAGGTGTATTCCTGAAGGAGGAATAGAAGCCTGATGTGATGAGTAATTTCCGTGCTCGTCATAAGCTGCTACAGAAATGTACGAACTCAAAAGAAAAATGCTCACGTCATGAAGCCCGTAAGCCTTGCAGATAAATTCAACGGCCAAGTGTACACGCTCCAAGTTTGCGCCGCTGACTATCATGTTTCGGGACAAGTTCACGCAAAATGTCAGTATGTCGTCTAACATGATTTTTCTGCCGCCTCTATTACGTGTTTCGCAAGCACAGCCGTAGTTATTGCTCCGACACCTGCAGGGACGGGAGTAATCGCTTTCACGACAGGTTCAACAGCGGGAAAATTCACGTCGCCGCACAAATTACCGTTTGCATCGAGGTTAATGCCGACATCGATAACTATTTGTCCTTCCCTCACAAAATCAGCTCCGACAAAACCCGCTTTTCCCACCGCCGCAATAATCACGTCAGCTTCACGGCAGATTTCGGGTAAAAATTTCGTGCGGGAGTGGCATATTGTTACGGTTGCATTGCGTGAGAGCATGAGCATAGATACGGGCTTCCCGATTACGAGACTCCTGCCGATGATGACTACATGTTTGCCGGAAAGTTCCACGCCGTAATAGTCGAGAAGTTCAAGACACGCACCCGCTGTGCACGGAGGATAGCCTGTCCCGGAACCGGTGAACACTCCCGCGAGCGCAGAAGGTGTCATGCAGTCAGCATCTTTTGCGGGAGAGAGAGCTTCACACGCTGAACGTTCTGTGTCTTTATCGTCAAGAGGACGGAACATAAGAAAAGCATGTATATTCTTGTCGCGGTTGACCTTGTGAATTTCCTCAATGACTTTCTCGCGCCTGCATTTTTCCGGGAGAATGATTTTCTTGATGTCGATGCCGATTTTCTCACAGCGTTTTGTTGCGCCGGTCTCGTACGAAATATCTCCTGCTTTTTCGCCCACCCTCAACATTGCCAGCGTGGGAGTTACTCCGCGTTTCTTGAGGCTGTCGGCATGGGTTATCAGCTTTTCCGTCAATGATGACGCTACTGGTGCGCCCTTCAGAATTTCCGCCATAATTATTCACTTCCTTATGATATCAATAACTTTCTGTGCTATTTCTGACAGTTCCGGCGTGTATTTCGTGAGCAGTTCGTCAGTTTCGCGCTCTATATTTCCGGCCTGTTCACGGTCATGAAGCGTTGACGTGTTGATGTAGATGTTCATTGCGGCACTCTCCATAGAAGCCCGGCAGAGCACAGCCCCGCACCCCACGTCAGATATTAGCATAGTGCTTCCTTTTTCGAGCATTTCGCCCAAAAGACCAGTAATTTCCGCACAGCACCTGATAATTTCGAGCGGGACAGTACAGGCATTCAGGGTAGCTGATTCGAGCTTGGCGGGACGTTCGGGGTCATCTTTCGGGAGCCTGTATGCTTCACTAAGCGGCGTGAAGGCTTCTGCGTCGTCGTCAACGAGTGATAATAACTTGCGGCGTAACTCATCGGACTTGGCCAAGTTCGCGCGTATATCCTGCTCAACATCAGCGTATTTCTTTTTGCCGACGGTGAAATTCCCTGCCATAGAACACAATGCTGCGGATAATGCTCCGACAAATGCAGATGCTCCTCCTCCGCCGGGGACGGGTGATTTTTCAGCGAGAAGTGAAGCGAAATTTTCACAGCTCTCATGAATTAACATCTTCATAACCTCCTGACAAAAAATTTTTCTATATTCTACATGTAATGCTGTCGGTTTAGTGCGATAGTTTCTAGTGAGAAGTTCCGAGAATATCTCATACAAAAATTTTCTGTTCATTGCGAATAGTACCGAGAATTTTTCACAGAACATCATGCTTACGTACAAATCCCCCTCATGAAGCCACGTATCCTTCCCCAAAGCGGGCGTAAAGTTTCGTAGAAT
>CAJOED010000109.1 GCA_905233335.1 uncultured Synergistales bacterium | reverse complement strand
AAGCCAGCGACCAAACATTTAACGGGGTAAGACTTCTATTCAAGTGTCGTTCATCCTCTAATATAGAAAACATTTCGTGTTTGAGTTCTGTCCTTTTCCTGGTATGTTGACGTGCATTATAACACGCTACTAAAATTGCTATGACCGCAACACCGGCACTTTATAATAGTAAAAAGGTTTGTGCGTGTAAAATATAATATACTATGAGAAACTCAAATATACTAGCATTTTATGAACAGCTTTGTGATGAGGTCGACGGCCTCAAGTTTTCGTACCCGGTCATGCAGACATATAACCCATTGCGTTATGCTTGGCACGGTTTCTCGCAATACATGGAGAAGTCCCCCGGCAAAGCCCGCGTTGTGTTCGTGGGAATCAATCCCGGCCCCTGGGGCATGACACAGACAGGAGTCCCGTTCGGAGAGATTAACGCCGTCAAAAACTTTCTCGGCATTCGAGAACTCGACATCACTCCTCCCGAAAATGAACACCCCTCATACCCGGTGCAGGGTCTGAAGTGTCAGCGTTCGGAAGTCAGCGGCAGAAGATTATGGGCACTCTTTCAGGAACATTACGGGACGGCGGAGAATTTTTTTGCGGACGCTATAGTACTCAACTACTGCCCATTGTTTTTCATTGCACGCACAGACGCAGGAGGCATCAGAAACTTCACGCCCGACAAACTCAACCAGGACGAGAGCGAACAACTTTTTGAGTACTGTGATATGTGCCTCATAAGGACGCTGGAAATCTTGAGGCCGGAATTTGTCGTGGGCATAGGGAGCTTTGCATACAAGCGGGCGAAAACTATACTAATCAGCATCGACGCGGAAATCGTGAAGATACTTCACCCAAGCCCGGCATCACCAGCAGCAAATAAGGACTGGTCAGGGAAAGTTACGGAGCAGTTACGAGCGGCTGGTGTTTGGGTGTGAGGCAGAGAATGTTGCGGCGATTTCGGGCGTGTATGCTCGTGTGCCGGGTCGTGAAGCAGAGAATGTTGCGGCGGCTTCAGGCGTGTACGCGGTGTGTGTCGGGGTGTGAGGCAGTGAATGTTGCGAACTTACACATGTACGCTCACTAGTGGCCGGTAATTTTTTCTGCAGGGCGTGAAATTTTCTCTATAATACTCACAACAAAATATCAGCAGGAGAAAATATCATGACTTACGACGACAAAACGAACTTTATACGTGTACGCGCACTAATCGCCGGACGAGTACAGCACGTCGGGTTTCGCTACTGGGCATGTGAACAGGCAGAAAGGCTCGGCCTCACGGGAGAAGTTGAGAATCTTGATGACGGACGCGTAATGATTGTCTTTCAGGGAATGCCGGAACTCGTGAACGAAATGAAGGAGAAATTACGCCGCGGGCCCTCAATGGCAATAGTGCGACAGGTGATTTTTTACCGCGAGAGAGTGAAAGACGACGAAACAAATTTTGCCCCGGTGTATTAAGTTATCTGCGTGTGTTATTATTTTGCAGAGGTGAAAATTTATTTGAATGACATAAAGCAAATTCTGCAAAATCTCCACGACAATATAATAACAGTTGATGAGGCATACTTGAAACTCAAAGAAAATCCCTTTGAGGACATCGGCTACGCAAAAGTAGATTTGCACAGAAAGTTACGGCAGGGAGCATCAGAAGTCATCTACGGAGCAGGCAAAACACCCCGTCAAATTCACGGCATCATCAGCGTAATGAGAGAACACAACCAGAACGCAATACTCATAACGAGGCTTTCACGTGAGAGCGCAGATGAGCTGAAGAGTTTGGGCTGTGAGATAGATTACCACGAGGACGCACATGCAGGTATTTCCGGCATAATCCCAAAACCCGACGGAAAAAGTTTCATTGTTGTAGCTACAGGCGGCACGAGCGATATACCCGTTGCAGAAGAAGCAGCACTCACAGCAGAAGTTCTCGGCAATCGCGTAAAACGTCTCTATGATGTCGGCGTTGCAGGACTTCACCGCGTACTCTCACACATCGACGAAATCATGAGCGCAAGTGTCATTATCGCTGTTGCGGGCATGGAGGGAGCACTCGCGAGCGTTCTAGGGGGGCTTGCTGATTGTCCCGTTATCGCTGTCCCAACGAGCGTGGGCTACGGTGCGTCATTCGGTGGAGTGTCGGCACTGCTGGCTATGCTGAACTCGTGCGCGTCAGGCGTGAGCGTCGTGAATATTGATAACGGTTTCGGAGCGGGCTACTTGGCCGGAATGATTAACAGAATACGAACGGAGAATGAATAAGTGTTCGGTACGGATATAGGAATAGACTTAGGGACTGCTACAGTTCTGATTTACGAGAAGCATCACGGCGTTGTTCTGCGCGAACCGTCAGTAGTGGCAGTTGACCAGGATACAGGAGATATATTAGCGGTCGGCTATGAGGCCAAGAACATGGTGGGCAGGACTCCCGGAAGCATAATATCAGTGCGGCCTTTGCGGGACGGAGTAATCGCGAACTACGCAATGACTGAAGCAATGCTGCAGCACTTCATGAGGAGGGTAACGAAAGGCTCACAAAAATTTTTCCGCAACAGGGCTATGATCTGCGTCCCTTCAGGAGCTACTGATGTAGAACGTCGAGCAGTTCTTGAGGCGGCACTTGAGGTCGGAGCGCGTGAAGCATATCTGATTGAGGAGCCAATGGCGGCGGCTATCGGTGCTAATCTCAACGTCGAAGAGGCACGCGGCAAAATGCTGGTGGACATCGGCGGAGGAACTTCGGACATTGCGGTAATATCGCTGGGCGGTGTCGTTGTGTCAAAGTCATTGCGTTTGGGCGGTGATAAGTTCGACGAGGGAATAATGAGATACCTTCGCCGTCAGTACAACCTCGCAATAGGAGACCAGACAGCCGAAAACCTCAAAATCATGATAGGCACATGCACACCGTTAGCAGAAGATCAGCGTATGATTGTGAAGGGGCGTGATTTGGTGCAGGGGTTGCCGCGACAAATTGAGGTAACGAGTTCTGCTGTCAATATGGCAATCGGTGAGATGATACAGACGCTTGTTGACGGTATACGCAACGTGTTAGAACTAACGCCGCCGGAATTATCAGCCGACATTATCGACAGGGGAATAGTCTTGACGGGCGGAGGTGCACTCCTGCGGGGACTTCCTGAACTCATAGCACAGCAGACGGGCATAAACTGTTTCACCGCCGAAAATCCTATGGAGAGCGTCGCACTAGGAACAGGAAAGGCACTCGCTGAAATCGACAACTTACGCAACACCGGCAGAAGTTCCATGCTCGTAAACCTCAAACGCTCATCAAGAAAACGTTACTAGAGAAGGGAGAGTGAATGATAAATGCATCGTGGTATATATGAAGCCGCGTCGGGAATGCTCGTTCAGGAGACCGTACTCGACACCGTAACCAACAACCTCGCGAACGTCGATACTCCGGGCTATAAGCGTCGTGTGAGTGCTGTATCTGACTTTTCAGCCCTGCTCGACAGAATAGAGAAGATCTCGGAAGACGGCGAAACGAAATTAACGACCGTTCTCCCTGCTGATATGCCGTGGAAGGGACGACAAGTCATCGGCTCTCTTGCTCTTTCGGCGGTATTCAGTGAGGACGTAATGGACACTTTTCCCGGAGTCATCAAGAACACAGATAACCCTCTTGATATTGCTGTTGACGGGCCGGGATTTTTTGCTGTTGCTGATGAGAACGACAACACTTTTTACACGCGCGCGGGGAATTTCGAGCTTGACAGCAACGGGAACATAGTAACACCGAACGGACTCATGCTACAGGGTGAAGGCGGCTCGCTGTCAATCGGCAATGCTTCACACGTGGAAATCAACAGGCGCGGGCAGGTTATCGCTGACGGTGCAGTAGTGGGACGTGTTACTGTGTTCAACTTTGCGAACCCGACGTACCTGCGGCACATGTCCCGGAACTTGCTTACACCGACAGAACAATCCGGCGAACCCGAAGCCGTCGAAAACGTAAATATATGGTCAGGCTCCGTCGAAATGTCAAATGTAGAAGTTGTTACGGAAATGGTAAGGATGATTGACGCTCAAAGAATTTACGAGGGAGCATCAAAGGCACTAATGACCCATGACGAACAGACACAGAAATTAATCACATCATACAGCAGAGGATAGGAGGAAGCAGAACACAAAATGTTACGTTCATTATGGACGAGCGCGTCAGGAATGATAGCCCAGCAGACGCATTTGGACGTAGTAACTCACAACTTGGCCAACGTCAACACACAGGGCTACAAGAAACGGCGTGCAGACTTTGAGGATCTTTTGTACCAGATATACAGGGAGCCGGGCGCACCGATTGAGGGAGGTTCAGTTGTTCCGACGGGCGTACAGGTTGGACTTGGGACGCGCGTAACAGCAACACCGAGCTTCATGGTTGAGGGAAATTACCAGATAACGGACGGGCCTCTTGACTGGGCAATCGACGGAGAGAACGCATACTTTCAGGTAACGATGCCGGACGGGAGCATAGGCTATACGCGTTCGGGGTCGTGGCAGATGGACAATGAGGGGCAAATAGTCAGTGAGGACGGATTACTGCTTGAGCCTGCTATCACAGTACCGAATGAAGCGGAGTCGATACAGTTATCGCCGTCGGGAGTAGTCAGCGTGAGGATTGCCGGCGAGACAGAGCTTCAGGAAATCGGACAGATTGAGCTTGCGCGTTTCGTGAATCCTTCGGGACTTCGTGCGGTGGGCGACAGGCTGTTTGTTGAAACATCAGCGAGCGGTGAGCCTATAGTGGGAGTTCCAGGTGAGGACGGTATGCCGCAGTTGAGGCAGAATGTCGTGGAGATGTCGAACGTTCAAGTGGTGGAAGAAATGGTAGAAATGATTTTTGCGCAGAGAGCTTACGAGGCGAACTCAAAAGGAATACAGACGGCGGACGATCTTTTACGGATTGCTAACGGCCTGAAACGTTAAGACATGAAGCATAAAATTTTATGGAGGGGGTGTCTTATGATGATGCTCCTGCTTTTTGTTATTGAGGCACAAGCGGCACAGAACATCAAGATAGAGATACCCGAAGTCATATACACGAATGAAGATACTTTACAGCTCGGAAAAATCGC
>CAJOED010000108.1 GCA_905233335.1 uncultured Synergistales bacterium | reverse complement strand
GATAAAATTATTTCAGGAGATGATTACGATGAAAAAACTTTTTGCGGTCATGTTGACGTTATTACTTTCTGTGTGTGAAGCTCAAGCACTCCCCTCAAGCTACGACCTAAGAGACTACGGCAGAATTACCAGCGTCAAAAATCAGGGCATTCCAGGCCCCTGCTGGGCGTTCGCGGCAGTCGCGGCAATGGAGAGCAATTACCTCACGCAAAACCTCAACACCGACGGAAAAATCCCCAACCTTTCCGAACTGCAATTAGCATTCTACGTCTACAAAGATCCCAAACCCGAACGCGCTTTTACCTCGCGGCACACTTCCGGGACTTTGAGCCTTGAGGGCAACCCGTTCCGTTCTTCCTCGTTCCTGATGAGGTTATCGGGGGCAACTAGTGAACAGGAACTCCCATACACCCCGCAGGTAACTTACGAACTCCGCAAACAGCTCGAAAAGAAAGCTCCTGAAAGTTTCAAGCGTGCTATGCGTTTGAGGGACGTATATTTTCTTGCGGCTCGTCAACGCCCCGACAATGACACCATGAAAGAACTCATCATGAAGCACGGCGCATTAGTCATCAGCTTTTACAGCGACGTATTCAGCTACACCAGGAGGCACGGCTACTTCACGTACTACGACAATACTCACGGAAAAGACACGAATCACGAGGTAGTTATTGCCGGATGGGACGACAACTTTTCGCGCGAACATTTCAGCCCACAGCCCAAACACGACGGCGCATGGCTCATCAAAAATTCGTGGGGGGATATGCGCGGCAACAACAGCGGGTATTTCTGGATGTCGTACGAACAATATTTTTACGGCGGGACTGCGTTCATCGTCGAAAAGAACAACCCACGACTGCGGTACTACGGCTACGATGATTTAGGATTCTGCTCGACGGTGAATTACTCGTGGGCGGCAAACATCTTCAGGGTACGCGGCGAACGTGAACACTTGAGGGAGGCAGCCTTCTTCACACCCGGCAACAATACGAACTACGAACTCTATGTGTACACGAGCGGGAAAAATTTTCCGTCATCACCGAGAAGCGGAAAGTTATCGGCAAGCACAAAGGGAAAAATAGAGTTTGCAGGGTGGCACACTATAACATTGCCGGAAGAAGTGCGCATGAACAAGGGCGAATATTTTTCGGTGGTGCTGAAACTTTCAGGGGAACTTATGCCGGTCGAAAATTACAGGCAGAATTATTCAGAGAATTTTGTTGTGCACGAGAAGGAAAGTTATTTTTCCAGGGACGGCAGAACATGGACGGACGGCGTTAACCTGAAAAGCAACGTATGCATAAAGGCTTACACGATACAGAAGAAGTGAGCGCGCAAAAAAAAATCCCCCGCCTTTCACAACGGGGGAATACGTAAAGTAATTATTTTTCGGGTGCTCCTGTAGTATCAGGGAGTTCGGGAGCATTTTCTGGTTTCGGTGCGTTGGGCATGGGATGCGCTCTCCTGTTATGTTCCGGGTTTGCCCCCGCTGCCTCGATGCGTTCAAGCCTCTGTGCAAACTTCCACGCTTCTATTTCCTGTTCGAGCTTCTGCATTTTCGCGTGAACTTCAAGAGCCTTCTCCTTATTCACCGGGCGGCTTGATAATGCTTCCTCAAGATCAATATGGAGTTTCGCAAGTTCGACTGCTTTTTCGCGTATCTCTTTTGGCATGTCAGGAGCGAACATCATGCGTCGTTCCTCAAAACCTCCGCGCATACCAGGCTCAAACCCTCCGCGTCTGCCCTCGAACTGTCCACGTTCACAGTTGCACGGCTCAAAGTTATCGCGTCCGTTTCTCTGCTGTCTATTCTGCGCAAACGCTGAACCTGCAGCACACACCACACACACCACTAACACTACTGCTAATACTTTCTTCATGATATATATACCTCCTAATAGTTATTTGTTGTTCCCGTTGATTTCCGGCGGCTCCGGCGGTTGTTGTCCGTTGAAGCGCGGCGGTCTCTTGTCTCCACTAATGCGCGGATGTTTTCCGTCGGGCGGAAGGGGCGGTCTTTTGTCTCCGCTCATCATCATGGGCGGGCGTTTACCGTCGGGGGGCATCGGTGGACGTTTCGTTGTTGTTGAGGCCATCGCTGCACATGACGCACAAACTATACCTGCAATCACTAATCCTGCTGCTGCTTTCTTCACTGCTGAAAATCCTCCTTCTGTATTACCTTCTGCGGGGCGGCCTTCTGTCGTCCTCGTAGTATCTCACGACTTCCACTTCCTTGATAACTTTCCTGCTGTGCGGCTCCTCGTAATGTTCTCGCGGAGGTTCCGGCCTTCGTGCTTCATAGTGCTGTTGCGGCGGCGGAGGTGTCTGCTGATTACTGCGGCTGTTCTTGCCTTTGAGCGTGATGTTTATCTCGTCAACTTTCAGTCCCAGCTTGCTCAATATTCCTGCGTCGGCCGGCTGTGTTCCGTAAAACATGCTTCCTGCTATCACTACTGCAAGTGCTGTTGTTATTTTTCTGTTCCGTTTCATTTTCTCGACCTCCTTGTTTCAACGCTGATAGAATAACAGGTAATTATGAACGCAATGTGAAGTGAAAATGTATTTTTTGTGAATGGAGAGAAGTAACACATGAAGATATTGATAGTGGAAGATGAAGCACATATAGCTGAAGTCGTCAGCGCATACGCAAAACGTGAGGGCTACGAAACTGTTTACGCTCCCGACGGACTGTCCGCGCTCGATGTGTTCGAACATGACGATATAGACCTCGTACTGCTTGACCTCATGCTCCCGAAATTGTCAGGCGAGGAAGTATGTCGTCGTATACGCGAAAAATCTTCTGTACCAATCATCATGCTCACGGCCAAGACCAGCGAGTCAGATGTCGTTGAGGGACTCGATACCGGCGCAAATGACTACGTAGCAAAACCTTTCAGCCCCCGTGTGTTAATGGCACGAATACGCGCACAGTTACGCCCGAAAGAATCCCGCGACAACATAGCTTCAGGCACTTACGCCAACGGACGAATCGAGATTGACCCCGAACGCGTAGAGATCCGCAAAGACGGCGTGCCCATACAGGTAACGAAAAGTGAGTTCCTGATATTTTCGACTCTCGTATCACGACCCGTAAGAACATGGAGCAGGGAAGAAATCATACGTACCGCACTCGGTGATGACTATGACGGTTTCGACAGAACAATAGACACGTACATAAAGAACTTGCGCAAAAAATTAGCAGAGCCGGGACACGAAAACGGGTGGATTAAGACGATTTACGGTTTCGGCTACAGGTTTGATGATGAGAAGTAGGTCTTTACGTTCGCGCTTCCTGACACTGTATGTTATGCTGGCTGTGCTGTCGGGGATTGTCGTTCCTGCGCTGGGCGTGAAGTTGAGCATAAACGCTTTCAGGACATACCAGCTTCAACGCCGAAATGCTGACCTCGAAAATCTCTGCGAATCACTAACGACACTTTACGATGAGGAAGGCGGCATGTGGAAACGCAGACGGGTAATGGACATCTTGCACCCCGCTCCGCAATGGGCAGGAATGATTATCACCCTGTACGACAATAACAACCGGGAAATTTTCACGATGAACCCGATGCAGCACAGAGGACACATGAATATGAACATGCCTGCTCCACCCCCTGATGACGGAGGAAAATCCGAACACATAACCATGAAACTTGGCCGCGAAAAATACATCGGAATGCTTGAGATTGAGCACCGATTACCGCTGGGACACTTTGAACGTTCATTCATAGCTTACCTCATGCAGTACACGTTGGCAGGAGCACTGGTGATGATACTTGCGGCTTGCGGGGTGGGATATTTCGTTGCGGGAATGTTGAGCCGTCCCGTGATAAACGCAATCAGACGCACCGAACGCATTTCACGAGGAGACTACGACACCGGCGGGAAGCTGCAGCCTTCCGGGATACGTGAACTTGATGCACTGACGCGTGGAGTTGAGGATCTCGGACGTTCGCTTGACGGGCAGGAAAAATTACGGCGGCGGTTAATGGTAGATGTTGCGCATGAGTTACGGACACCGCTTACTGTTGTTCGGACACAGATAGAGGCGATTGCTGACGGGATACTTGAGCCGACACCCGAACGCCTGAATTTGTGCGTGAACGAAATGTCGAGGCTGGGCGAACTCATCGGGAACATCGACGCATTGACACGGCTTGAGGGAGAAACCCTCGCGATTCACACCGAGCACACAGACATGAAGAAGTTTCTTGCGCCGGTAGTTGAGGCATTTAGGGCTGTGTTTGAGGCGGCTGGTATAACTTTCACGGACGAACTCACAGAAAAAATATTTTGCGACATTGATAGGGACAAATTTCGGCACGTAATCGATAACCTGCTGTCGAACGCTTTACGTTACACGGACAAGGGCGGAAGTGTGAGAGTGAAGCTGTATGCAGATAATAACAACGCAATAATTGAGGTGAGTGATACGGGCATCGGAATATCTCCTGAAGACCTGCCGAATATCTTTGAGCGTTTCTACCGGGCTGATGAGTCGCGCGCTAGGGTTACGGGCGGGAGCGGAGTCGGGCTTGCGATAGTGAAGGCGGCTGTTGAGGCGCACGGCGGGAGGATTACTGCTGAAAGTGTGAAGGGTGAAGGTACATGCTTCAAGATAACGCTGAAAATAGCATAAACACTATGATATACTTCAAAAAATCAGCGATTAATTAATAGTATGGAGAGTGTTATCAAGTTGGAAAAAAATATTTTGAGGATAGGAAAATATACTCCGCGTTATCCATTAATACAGGGAGGTATGGGCGTAGAAATTTCCGGGGCTAACTTGGCCGGTAATGTTGCGAAATGCGGGGCAATAGGGACAATCGCAAGCGTCGGTATCGCTCATAGTTCGCCGTTGTTTTCGGTGGAGAAGCATAATTACTTTGAGCTGAACGAAATAGTGATTAAGGAAGCAATAGCAAAGGCAAAATCCATAGCAGGCCCTGAAGGATATCGCGGTGAACTGCATGGTAGCTCTTACGGACTCCGACAGGCAGGTGAGATCTTCAGCAGAAGGAGGAGCGAACATCATAATTTCGGGTGCTGGACTCCCCTTACGGCTTCCCGACTACACAAAAGATTTTCCCGATGTTGCTCTTGTGCCGATAGTGTCATCAGCAAAGGCCGCGAGTCTCATCACGCGTCATTGGGAGAAAAAATATCACCGTCAGCCCGACGCATTCGTTGTTGAGGAGCCAGCAACAGCAGGAGGGCACTTGGGAGCAACGACGATTGAGCAGGTGTACGACCCTGCATTGAGGCTTGAGAACGCTCTGCCTGATGTTGTGCGTTATGTTACGGAAGAAATGAAGAGCGATATTCCCGTGATTGCGGCCGGAGGTATTTGGGACAAGTCAGACATCGAGAGAGTGTTTGCGCTCGGTGCAAAGGGTGTGCAGATGGGAACGCGTTTTGCGTGCACTGTTGAGGGTGATGCGTCAGACAGGTTCAAGCAGGCATATATTGACGCAAAAGAAGAAGACGTTGTGCTGATACACAGTCCGGCTGGTCTTCCGGGACGCGCGATAAAGAATCCGTTTGTAGCAAAATATCTTGAAGGCCAGGTAGAGAGTAAGCCGTGTTTCGCGAACTGCCTGACACACTGCCGCTACAGGAAGACGCGTGAGACGTTCTGCATAGCTGCGGCGTTAGTTGATGCGCAGGTAGGGAACTGGGAGACGGGGTTATTTTTCTGCGGCTCTAACGTTGTGAAGGCGAACAAGATTGAGCGAGTTGCGGATATAATTTC
>CAJOED010000107.1:716-5884 GCA_905233335.1 uncultured Synergistales bacterium | reverse complement strand
TTGAGGGCTTTCACTTCCTTCTTCGCGTCCTGGTTGTGCCCGACCTCCGTGTACTTCCATATTGTCAGCGAGGTCATTCCCTGCTTCACTTCCGACAAAAAACGCTTCACGCTAGGTACATTATCGCCGTTCTCCCCGAACCATATACGATTGTCCTTTACCAGTTCCGCAAACTTTTCACGTGAAAATCTCCAACATCTACCTGCCGGAGGATTAACAACACGCCCGCTAGGTGTCGTAATGGGAAAATCACAACTTGCTGTATACGTTCTCACGGAACAATCGCCGGACTTCCATACGCCTCTAGGGTCATTGTCGGGGTTTTTGTAGCGAGCGTTCATTTCGTCGGTGCGTGGCAGCAAGTTCGGCCTCCATATATCCTTGTCCTTTGCGTAAACGAGTATGAAGTCGTGATTATCGCTGAACCATTTTGCGTCGTTCTGCGGGGCGTATTTCTTCTCCCATATGACTGTGTTAATGAAGTTCCCTCTCCCGAAAACCTCATCGCACAAAACTTTGAGGTAGTGTCCTTCGTCGTCGTCTGTGCTGATCCATATGCTTCCGTCGTCAGCGAGCAGTGAGCGTAGTATGTCGAGTCTTGGCCGCATGAGTGAGAGCCATGCAGAGTGCTCGAAGTTGTCATCATAATGTTCAAACGCCGAGCCTGTGTTGTAGGGCGGGTCTATGTATATGCACTTGACCTTGCCTGAATGGGAACGTTCGAGGGCCTTCAGTGCCAGGAGGTTATCGCCGTGTATGAGCATGTTGTGCGTGTCGGGGTCGTGTGAGGTGTTCGAGAGTGATGCGTTCTCGATGAGTATGCGTGGCTCAATGTTCAGCGGGGAATTTTTGCCCGGCCATGTGAGTTCGAGTTTCTGTGTCGTCATGGATAATAATTCTCTTTTCGTTGGGTGTCGGGGTAATTGTATCATGTTGTGGTGATATAACCATCGTGCATGGTCAGTGAAGAGGAAACCGCCCTGCTTATTGTGTAGCCCTGCTGTAACACAAAAAAATAACTATTCCCCCTGAATGTGCGATAATGTTATCTTGGCATTATAGATATTTGGAGGAATAATACATTTTGGATTTCAACTCATACGGTCTCAGGAAAGAATTATTATCTGCACTTGACGCACACGGCTTCACCTCACCGATGGAAGTTCAAGACCGAGTACTTTCTGAAGACTGGAACAGTGATTTAATCGTCCGGGCACGTACAGGTTCCGGCAAAACATTAGCTTTTCTCCTTCCCCTGTTGCAGGAAATGAAGATAGGTGAACGCACTCCGCAAATACTTGTCCTTGCACCCACGCGCGAACTTGCACAGCAGACAGCAGACGAGGCAGAATTTCTCGGACGCTTCCTGAAGATTTCTGCGGCATCACTTGTCGGCGGAATGGATATAGTCCCACAGCTTAAAGTTCTACGGCACGGGGCGGCAATAATCGCTGGTACTCCCGGACGCGTTCGGGATCACATACAGCGCGGCACACTCGACACCAGCGAAATTCACAGCGTGGTACTCGATGAGGGGGATCTCATGCTCGACATGGGATTCCGTGAGGAGCTTGAAGCCATACTCGACGCAATGCCCAAAGGAAGACGCTGGCTTTTCTCCGCAACAATGCCCGACGACGTGAAAGCACTTGCACAACGCTATCTTGATGAGCCTATTACGCTTTCAGTTGATGAGGAAGGTGAACAGCATGAGGACATTCTGCACCGGGTCTACAGAATACCCTCGAAAAAACGCTTTGAGGGACTCGTTGACATTCTCTTATGGGAGCACCCGTCAAGATCTCTTGTGTTCTGCCACACGAAAATGGAGTCCATAGAGATTGCGCAAAGACTTCAGGATCACGGCTTCAGTGCGGCGGCATTGCAGGGGGATATGACTCAGGAAGAGAGAAACGCGGCACTTGCTTCGTTCAAGTCGGGGTCTGTTCCGTGCCTGATTGCTACAAACGTTGCGGCTCGTGGGCTTGATATTGAGGGAGTGAGTCATGTCATACAGCTTGGCCTTCCTGACGACAGAGAGACGTTCATTCACAGGAGCGGGAGAACAGGACGTGCCGGTCATGAGGGAGTGAATATCGTACTTCTTGCACCGCCGGAAATAGGACGCTTCAAGGAGATGTTACGCGGAACGAACATAAAAACAGAATGGCGCGACATACCCGGACTTGATGATATTCGTAGCGCATGGAGGGATTCAGCAGAACAGGATATTTTTGCGGCACCCGTTGACGCTGATTTCGGGGAGTGCGTGAAGTGGGCAGAAGACCTCATTACCCGTGCCGAACCGAAAATCATCATCGCGAAATTACTCGCCGTATTGAGCACCCGCAACAAGGGATACAGCCTCGACCGCGAATTACAGCGCGAACAGGAACGACGCACAAAGAAGCCCGTCTCACGAGCCAAGCCCAAACCGGGAACGTTACCGGCCAAGCCCAAAGGATCCTTCAAGCGTTTCACCAGCAATAAGGCACAGGATACCGGGAGAGTGCTTAATGCGATGTGCAAGGCTCTTCATGTCGAACGCAACGAGATAGGAGCTATACGCGTACACGACAACTATATACTCGTCGAACTCATGCCGTTAGCGTTGTCGAGGCTCGAACAGGGGCGCGCGGGGCTGTCGAAATTCGGACTTTACCCCGACGAGGAGAAACAGAAGCGCATAAGGCACTAATTACGCACGGGAAATCTTTTCTGTTCCTGCTCAAGAAGTTTACGGGCTGTGTTGAGGGTATTCTGCCATTCGCTGAATTTGAGGTGTTCTGCTCCGGTATGTTCATAGTAGTAGCCGACGCTCAAATTAGCACCGCAGATTTTTTCACAAAGTACTCTTATGTCGGTTGAGGAAAAATTTTCAGGATTGACATAGCCCGTATTACTTTCTATGAACTGCCTGAACTCCCGCGTAACAGGAATATCATAGAACTTATAATCTTTTGCGCCGCGTCTGTCGAACTCAAGAACATATTGATGACTATTCAGCTCGTCGAATAATTCCCGGTGAAAGTCTTTGATGTCATTAGCTCCGATGCAGTCTATTTCTTCACCGTTCGTAACAAGCAGTGAATGCCCGGTGTCCCGTAACGCCCATAAAATCGCACATCCGGCTCTGTCGTCCGCACCGATGCCCTCATCATATTCGCCGCTCCTGTAAATATCTCCCTCATGAATAATCTTGTGCCTTCCCCGAAAACAAAATACAGTGTCAGCATGTGCCGCAAGTAACACTCTGTCTTTTCTTGTGCCGGGAACATAAACGCAGTCGGGGTAGTCGTCATATTCATAATATCGTGCATTGTCGAGCGTCATGAACTTGTCGAAAATTTCTCCCGCTGATGACATGTCATAATTCAGAAACGTCTCTAGAATTTCTCTGTTGGTCATGTGTGTATATCCTTTCTTGTTGTTGATTAAAGCAAAGTACAGGGTGATATTATAATCAAATTCCATTTTGAGGGGAGAAAAAATTATGTTAGGCGATGACATCAAGAAATTAGGTTTCGGATTGATGCGTCTTCCTAGAGTCGAGGGAAGCAATGACGTTATCGATGTCGAACAGGTGAAACAGATGGTTGATGAGTTTCTTGCGGCAGGTTTTACGTATTTCGACACAGCATGGGCGTATTCAGGCAGTGAGGAGGCAATGCGGAAGGCACTCGTAGAACGTTACCCGCGTGAAAAATACCAGATTGCTACGAAAAATGCGGCGTGGATCAACTGCAAGACACGGGAGGACGCAATTGCACAATACACAACATCACTACAGAAGTCCGGCGCGGGGTATTTTGATTTCTACCTTCTTCACAATCTAGGAGACTCACGCACACATGTATTTGAGGATTTCGACTTATGGAATTACTTTTTGGGAGAAAAGGAAAAGGGGAAAATCAAGCACTTGGGCTTCTCGTTCCATTCGACAGCAGAACAGCTTGAAGAGATACTGACGAAACACCCTGAAGCCGAGTTCGTACAGCTCCAAATAAATTATGCGGACTGGGACAGCAATCTCATTCAGTCGCGGAAATGCTACGAGGTTGCACGCAAACACAATAAGCCCGTAGTCATCATGGAGCCGGTGAAGGGCGGAAACTTGGCCACTCCTCCCGAAAATGTCGCAAAAGTCCTGAAGGAAGCAGAGCCGGACTCATCGTGTGCATCATGGGCTGTGAGATTTGCGGCGGATCTTGAGGGAGTTATTACGGTGCTGTCGGGAATGTCGAACATCGAGCAGATGAGGGATAATTTGTCGTACATGAAGGGCTTTACTCACCTCACGCCGGAAGAAAAGAAAGTCATTGAGCGCGCACGTGAGGAACTCGCAAAAGTCCCTGTAGTCCCGTGTACAACCTGCAACTACTGCGCCAAAGTCTGTCCCATGAATATAGGCATTTCGGGGTCATTCAACGCGCTGAACATATACACTCTTTACGGAAATTACGAGAGCGCAAAAGGCCGTGAGAGCTGGGATGTTGTCGGTCAGGGGCACAAGAGAGCAGGAGAGTGCATAAAGTGCGGGAAGTGTGAGCAGGTATGTCCTCAGCACATAGAGATACGCAAAGAGTTGGTGAGGGTTGCGGAAACATTCAAGTAACAGGTGAAAAATTCTCCCCCTTGTCGTGAATATAGTAATATGTTTACGAGGAGTGATGCAATTTGTACGCAGAAAAATTTTTGCAGAAAGTCATATCTTGGAGAAGGGACATACACGCCCACCCTGAATTGAGCCAGCACGAGGAGCGCACGTCAGGAATTGTTGCGGAAGTTCTTTTGGGACTTGGCCTTGAGGTTTCGAGGAACGTCGGAGGTTTCGGTGTCGTGGGACTGTTACGGGGGAAAAGTGAAGGTCGTACTGTCGGACTCCGTGCGGACATGGACGCGTTACCACTGAATGAAGCAACCGGCCTCCCGTACGCCTCACAGAATGCCGGAGTAATGCACGCGTGCGGACACGACACACATACGGCTATGCTGCTTGGTGCGGCTTGTGCTTTGAGCGAAATGCGCGGCGAACTCACCGGGAACGTGAAGTTTATCTTTCAGCCCGCAGAAGAACTCAACCCGACTGGAGGTGCTCCCGGAATGATTCGGGACGGCGTTCTCGAAAATCCACGCGTTGATGCATTATTCGCGCTTCATGTATGGCC
>CAJOED010000107.1:0-572 GCA_905233335.1 uncultured Synergistales bacterium | reverse complement strand
CCGCTTGATTCTGCTGTACTCACTATAGGGACTATTCACGGCGGCTACAGGTATAATGTGATTGCTGACACCGTGAAACTTGAAGGCACCGTGCGAACTTTGAGTCCTGATGTACAGAACATAATGCCCGGACTCATCACGAACATTGCAGGCGGTATTGCTGAAGGTTTCGGCGGGTCATGTGAGGTCGAATACGTGAAGGGTTACCCGCCCATGATGAACGACGAGAAATTAGCGGGGCTTGCGTGTGAAAGCGTGAAGAAGGTTGCGGGAGAAGGTGCGCTGGTAATTCCGGGACAGCCGGATCTGACTGCGGAAGATTTTGCGTTCTTTGCGCGTGAACGTCCTGCAGTAATGGCGTGGCTGGGGTGTCGGCCTCATGATGTTGATGTTGCTGATATGCCAATGCTGCACAACACGAAATTTTCACCTGATGAGAAGTGCTTTGTGTATGGGATTGATTATTTTGTACAGTGTGCGCGTGATTTCCTGAATGCGTGAAAGGAGCTGTACATGATCAACTTACGACTAAGGCCGGAAGAAGAAGCCGCGTTGAATTTGCGAGGGCTTTA
>CAJOED010000106.1 GCA_905233335.1 uncultured Synergistales bacterium | reverse complement strand
AAAAAAATCCCCGCAGGTTTTCCGCCTACGGGGTGTTGTTATCTCTTTTCCGGCTCTAATACATACCGTCCATTCCGCCCATACCGCCGGGCATCGCTGGAGCCGCATCTTTCTTTTCGGGCTTGTCCGCAACAATGCCTTCTGTCGTGAGTACCATTGCCGCAATACTTCCCGCATTCTGCAGTGCTGAACGTGTTACCTTCACGGGGTCGATAATTCCTGCCGCTACCATGTCGGTGTATTCGCCAGTTGCCGCATTGAGGCCGTGCCCGATCTTTTCGCTTCTCACGCGTTCGACTACTACATCACCCTGATAGCCGGCGTTCTCCGCAATCAAGTACAACGGTGCTTTGAGTGCGTCGAGTACGATCCTTGCGCCCGTCTTGACATCACCTGACAGCTTCTCCACGAACGGCTCAAGTGATACAGCGCAGTTCAGTGCCGCAACTCCACCGCCAGCCACTATGCCTTCTTCTACTGCCGCACGTGTAGCGTTCAGTGCGTCCTCGATGCGGTGCTTGAGTTCTTTCTGCTCGGTCTCTGTAGCTGAACCAACCTGAATTACTGCAACGCCGCCCACTAATTTCGCGAGTCTCTCGTGTAACTTCTCTTTGTCGTAGTCGGACGTGCTGTCCTCGATCTCTTTGCGTATCTGTCCTGCACGGTGGCGGATCTCGTCGGGGTTGCCTGCACCCTGCGTAATCGTCGTGTCTTCTTTGGTGATACGTACTTTCTTTGCACGGCCAAGCATATTGAGTTCTGTATTCTCGAACTTCAGGCCGACTTCCTCGCTGATGACCTGACCGCCCGTTACGATCGCTATATCCTGAAGCATTGCCTTTCTTCTGTCGCCGAAGCCGGGAGCTTTTACCGCCGCAACCTGCATTACTCCGCGTAACTTGTTCACTACGAGCGTCGCAAGAGCTTCACCCTCGACATCTTCCGCGATAATCACTAACGGTTTGCCCGTCTGCACAACTTTTTCAAGAACGGGGAGAAGGTCTTTTATGTTGCTAATTTTGCTGTCGTGAATGAGAATATATGCGTCGTCAAAACTTGCTTCCATTCTGTCGCTGTCCGTAACCATGTAAGGGCTGATGTAGCCTTTGTCGAACTGCAGACCCTCTACCATTTCGAGAGTTGTACCGACTGTCTGGCTGTCCTCAATCGTGATTACTCCGTCCTCGCCGACTTTTGCCATTGCTTCGGAAATCAGCGCACCGACTGCCGAGTCATTTGCGGAAATTGATGCGACCTGAGCGATTTTCTCCTTCTCTTTTACGGGAGTGCTCTGCTTCTTGAGTTCCTCGACGACAAAATCAATTGCCTTCTCGATGCCCTGACGCATAAGCATTCCGTTGGCACCTGCCGCAACGTTCTTCATGCCCTCACGGATTATTGCGCGTGAGAATATTGTTGCTGTTGTCGTTCCGTCTCCGGCGATGTCGTTCGTCTTTGAGGCTACTTCTTTGAGTAACTGTGCACCGGCGTTCTCGAACGGATCCTCAAGCTCAATTTCTTTTGCGATTGTTACGCCGTCATTCGTAATCATGGGTGAGCCGAATTTCTTTTCGAGTACAACGTTTCTCCCTTTAGGCCCAAGCGTAACGCCTACTGTGTCCGCAACTTTGTCTATACCGCGAAGCATAGCCCTTCTTGCTTCTTCGCCGAATGATAATATTTTCGCCATAATTATTATTTCTCCTTGTTAGTTCTCGATAATTGCGAGTACGTCTCTCTCGCTGAAAATTACTACTTCTTCACCGTCAATTTTCACTTCTGTGCCGGCATACTTGCTGAATATTATTCTGTCTCCAACTTTCACTTCTACGGGCTGTTTCTGTCCATTGTCGAGGATTTTGCCAGTTCCGACCGCAATAACTTCGCCTTCAGTGGGTTTTTCTTTTGCTGTATCGGGAAGGACTATCCCGCCTTTTGTTTTTTCTTCGCGCGTGAGAACTTTTACTACGATTCTATCGCCGAGCGGTTTGAGTTTCATTGTCTTCATTCCTCCTGTAATCTTTAATGGCACTCTGTAATATTGAGTGCTAATTGAACAACGCGGGAAATAATATCACAAACCCGACAAAAAGCAATAGTGCAACATAATAAATTCTACGCAATGATTAAAGCTGTGATTAATGTGCTATATTTCATGTCATTCACAAAAAATTTTGCAGGAGGAGTCTATTATGCCAGTCATAACAGTAGAAGCAGGAAAGCTCACGAAAGAGCAGAAAGAACAGCTTGCGCACGAACTCACAGCATCAGCGTCAAGGATTACGGGGATACCGGAAGGGGCATTCGTTACGCTGCTGAAGGAGAATGAGCCGGACAATGTCGGTGTCGGGGGTGTATTGCTGTCGAACAGGAAGAAATGAATGTTATTGCGTGGCTGTGTAAGTCGTCGGGATGTGCTGTCGGAAAGGAGAAGTAACCCATGAAGATTTTTGCGCTCGTAATTATTGCTGTCCTGTGTACGTCATCAGCATATGCATATCCCATAACACCCCCTGCCGGGAAAACCCTCAAAGTTCACTGGGCACTGCTTCAGGCCAAGCCGGGAAAAATGCCGGAAATGTTATCAATAAGTTCACGCACCGTCGCAAAGTTCACACCGAATGAGCCGGGAAGTTACGCACTCTACGGAGCACTCGACAAAGCGAACACGGACTTAATGAGGATACTTGAGATTTACGAGGACGAGTCAGCATACCAAGTTCACAGAGCCAGCGAGGGTTTCAGGGCATTCATTGAGGAACGCAAACCCATTCTTGAGAGCCTGAACATTTTACCCGTAACTCCCATAGTGCTTGAGCAGAAAACAGAAGGCACCGGGACTCTTGCGGCTATGTCGCTGCTTGAGGTGAATCAGGAAAGTATTGCGGAGTTCCGTGAACTTATTGCGCAGGAAATGACGCGGGCAGTTCGTGATGTACACGGTGTGCTCGGAATGTTCGCTACGGAGGAAGAGAACGGGAAAATTCGCACGCTCGAAATTTACTCGGACGAGGCGGCACGTGATGAGTATCTTGCGTCAGAAAAATATCTGTCGTACAGAAAGAAAGCCGACGAGTTACTGACATCACAGAAAGATTTTGAGAGCTTGCCGGCAAAAATTACTTTGAGCAGAAAGGGACTGCATCTATGAGAATATTATTGCTTGTTGTTATGGTTATGATGTTTGCGAATGCGGCGTTTGCTGATGATGATTTTGTGCACGTCAGCGGCGGAAAATTCTTAATGGGAAGCCCCGAAAACGAAAACTGGCGGAGCGACGACGAAACACAGCATGAAGTTTCAGTGGGGGATTTCTTTATCTCACGCTACGAGGTAACACAGAAAGAATATTACGCCCTCACTCACGACAATCCGTCGACATTTCGCGGGGACAATAAGCCAGTCGAAAATGTTACGTGGCTGGAGGCTGTGAAGTTCTGCAACCTCAAGAGTGAAGCCGAAAACCTCACACCAGCATACACGATTGACGGCGGAAAAGTTACGTGGGACTTGGCCGCGAATGGCTATAGACTACCGACAGAAGCAGAATGGGAGTTTGCCTGCCGTGCCGGGACGAGTACACCGTTCAACCTCGAACACTCAATCGGAGCTGACGAGGCGAATTTTTACGGACACTACCCGTACGAGATAGAAGAGAATTACTTTTCACAGAGCAAGCTCACGACAAAACCAGGAATTTACCGCGCTGAAACAGTTGATGTCGGAAGTTTTTCCCCGAACAAGTTCGGACTGTACGACATGCACGGGAACGTCGGCGAATGGTGCTGGGACATCTACGCGCCGTACTCTGACTCATCACCCGAAACAGGGACTCGTCGTGTTTATCGCGGGGGCGGGTGGAATGATTTTGCGAAAAATATGCGTAGTGCTTACAGGGCGGCGGCCCCCCAAGAGAGAAGGCTCTATAACGTAGGCTTCAGGCTTGCGCGCGGGGCAACAGGAACAGGAACAATCACGACACATGCAGTACAGACGGCAACAAGTACGGGCAAAAAGATATTGATAGCGTTCTTCACGTGGAGCGGCAACACACAGGGCATAGCGTACGAGATACAGAAGCAGACGGGCGCGGAAATTTTCGAGATTGAGCCGGTGAAAGCATATTCGGAGAACTACAACACAGTATTACGTGAGGCACAAAGAGACCAGCACAGACAAGCACGCCCGGAATTACGCGGAAAGATTAAGGATTTCGCACAGTACGACATCATCATGCTGGGTTATCCGAACTGGTGGGCTTCTATTCCGATGCCGATAGCGTCATTCCTTGAGAGCTATGATTTTTCCGGCAAGGTGATTATGCCGTTCTGTTCGCACGGGGGAGGGCGTTTCGGACAGAGTTTGACGGCAATAGCGAAACTTGCACCCCAAGCTGTAATCACTGAAGGTCTTTCCGTACATTATTCGGGAGGCGGAGCACTGAAGAGTAATATTGCGAAATGGCTCGCTGATAACCTGTAATGCTTGATGCAATTTTCGACGTAATGTTCTCGTCGGGATACTGGCAGTTTCTCGGAGCATTTCTCTGGGGGATTGCCAGCGTCTTATTGAGTCCGTGCGGCATATCTTCCGTTCCCCTCGTCGTAAGCTACGTAGCTAACACCGATAACCCCTCACGTTTGCGGGCATTCATGATTTCGTGTGCGTTCTGTTCCGGGATAGTCTTCAACCTCGCAATTGTCGCGCTGATAGTGTCGGGGCTTGGCCGTGTGCTTCCGGGTCATGTCCTCACGATGATAACGGCGGCAGTGTTCGTCATTATGGGCTTGCACCTCACGGGAATATTGCGCGTGAAGTTCTTTGCGTTCGGGAACGGCGGAACAGGAACAGAGAGTCAGAACATCATCGGCGCGGTAGTGCTTGGTATTGTGTCGGGGCTTGCGGTTGGGCCGTGCAGTATCGCGTACGTGAGTCCAGTGCTATCTCTCGCTATGGCACAGAAATCACCGGGGCTTGTTGCTTCTTATGCTATGGGTTATAGTGCGGTGCTCATTGCGGCGGGGACGTTTGCACAAGTGTTTACTTGTTACTTGCAGAGTGAGAGAGGCGACAAGATTTTACGCGCTGTGAATATTCTTTGCGGAGTAGCGTTGATAGCGGGAGGTTGTTATTTGGCTCATGAGGTGAGTTATTTTTGGTGAGCATGAACGTAACAATGCCCC
>CAJOED010000105.1:820-6103 GCA_905233335.1 uncultured Synergistales bacterium | reverse complement strand
CTACACAGCTAATCAGACATGGGTAACCTTCTCGGACAACACTGCAACATTTGCGCCGACAATCGCGGGTACTTACACCGTAACAGTAACGGGCACTGACAGCAACGGGTACACAGCAACGGCAACTATCACCGTAACAGTTACGAATGCGGATCCGTTTGAGCTTGGGATTTCACCTACGACGCTTACACTCACGGTGGGAGGAACGGCAACAGTAACGCTTGCACCCTCAAACGCAATGGGAGCGATAACGTACAAGACGAACTGCAACTGGGTAACAGCCAGCGGGAATACACTAGTTTTTGCGCCGACACTTGCCGGGACTTACACGGTAATAGTTACGGGAACGGATGCGGCAGGACGTACAGCAGAAGCGACAATCAACGTAACAGTTACGGTCTTCACGATTGAGGCTTCACCGACGACACTCACTATACAGGCCGGAAAAACCGCAACGACTACCATCAACTCATCGAACGCTGCAGGAACAGTAACATACACGACGGATTGCACATGGGCAACAGTCAGCGGAAACACAATAACATTTGCACCGACTACTGCCGGCAATTACAGCGTAAAGGTAACAGGGACTGACACGACGAGCAATACAGCCGAAGCAGTAATCACCGTAGAAGTTACAGCCGCACCGCCGGCATTCTCACTTGCCGCATCGACGACGACTCTTACAGTGCAGGCAGAGAGTACAGCAACAGCCACCCTGAATCCCATGAACGCAACGGGAACAGTGAGCTACACTACGGACTACAGTGCATGGGCGACAGTCAGCGAGAACATCGTAACTTTTGCACCGACTGAAGCGGGAACTTTCCCGGTAACGATAACGGGAACTGACAGCGGCGGGCATGTAGCATCAACGACGATTACCGTAACAGTAACTCCGGCACCAGAGTTCAAGATTGCGCTGGCACCGGCAAAAATAACTCTCATAGCAGGCGAAACGAAAACATCATCCATTACCACACAGAACGCAAAAGGAAGTGTGAGTTACACGGCATCACAAACATGGGCAGAAGTCAGCGACGAAACCCTGACGCTTTCACCGACGACTGCAGGAGAATATTCCGTAACAGTCCGGGGCACTGATGACGCAGGGCACACAGCAGAAGCAGTTATCAGTGTGAGCGTGCTGCAAAAGCCGACACTTACGCTTGCCATTTCTCCGGCAACAGTAGCAGTAACAGAAGGGAACTCCGCAACAGTACAGCTCACAGCGTTATATGCTGAAGGGGACGTGAATTAT
Organism: uncultured Synergistales bacterium; assembly: GCA_905233335.1. Lineage (GTDB taxonomy): Bacteria > Synergistota > Synergistia > Synergistales > Aminobacteriaceae > JAFUXM01. Next base: position 4,842 of record CAJOED010000105.1, on the reverse strand, counting down.
ACCTCGTCAGCATCATGGGCGGCAGATTTTGACGGGGACACGCTGACGATCACACCGACGACTGCCGGAACTTACCACGTAACAATCACAGCAAGAGACAGCAACACTAATTATGCTACACAGACGCTTACGGTGATAGTTACGAGGACTGCTGGCGGCGGAGGAAACGAAACTCCGAGCGTTATCGTACTGCCCGCACTGCCGGAAAAGACTACGCTCGACATTGCGACTATTTCGGAAAGCATAAAGAGTATTCTTGATGTAGCCCCAGCAACGGAAGTATTAGAACTTTCTCCTGATGCTTACGGTGAATTGCGTTCGGAGCTTCCTGAAGGAGAAAGAGTCAGCATTCCCGAAACACAGACACCTGCTGTCATTCTGCCGTTAATTTCTGTAACGAGTCCGGCGGTATATACTTTCAGGGTACCAGTTACTAATCTTGCTGTCGGAAGAAGCATATTCCTTCACGTTATGCGCGGTGGACTTGCAATTGACAAATGCGCAATGTTTGACGACAGCGGGAACACAGTAAGCACAGTTCCGGCGAATAAATATGTGAATGTTGCTGTATATCTTGAAGGCAGTTCGGGCGGAGTGTCATCAAGTGCGGATGATGATGAGTACTCAATCACAATCACGACAACTTCAGAGAGTGAAGCAGGACACACGACACCGGGCGGCAACGGCAATACGATTTCCCCGAACGATAACGACACCACTCGGGACAATATCGGTTTTGACCCGGAAGCAGGAAACACACCCGGCAGTACTGGCGGCGATGGTTCGGGAGGTACGGCTCCTGCAGACCCGACAATACCTATTACGCCGGTTGTAACTTATGAGAGAACGAACAGAAACGGGAGCACTAACCAGCTTCCTTCTGACGTGATACTTTCTGCCGACATCAAGACAGACAGGGGGACTACTAGAATAGTATTCAGCACGGGCACGCGCTACGTTCAAGACGGCGACAATGCGAACAGGAACATAGCCGAGTCTGATTCTGTGTTCAAGCTCACGAAAAAAATAAATACTTTCTGGCACCTCACGACAGAATAATATTCAGGATTTTCACATGATGGAGGCTCTCTTACGGGGGAGCTTCTTTTTTTGTGTGTGAGATAATATTTTCATGAATAACAAATTACCACATAACCACGACAAAAATCTTTGCGCAGTTCTCGAACGTATGCCGGAAAGCAGAAATTTTTACGAGGCGGCATCACTCTTTCAGTTGCTCGGCGACGGAACGAGGCTCAAAATCTTATGGCTGTTGTGCCACAGCAGGGAGTGCGTTTCTGATATTGCGGCGGCTGTCGGAGTCAGTAAGGCGGTTGCGTCCCATCACCTGCAGTTATTGCGTCGGAGCGGGCTTGTTACGGGAGAACGAGTCGGGCAGGAGATACACTACTCACTGAATGACACGAACGAGGCGAAATTATTACACGCGACAATAGAAGCAATGTTCAATATGACATGTCCGAGTGCTATAATCAAATAATCAAATGAACGTTTGAATGTTATTCGGGGGGTATATGTCATGAAAAATATTGCACGTGTCGTCATTGCGGCTGTGCTGTTGATAGTGTTTGCGTTCGTTCCTGTTGAGGGTGCTGCAAAACTCCTTCTGTATCTCGTACCGTATCTTATCGCGGGCTATGATGTTCTCTGTGAGGCGTTCGAGGGCATAACTCACGGTGAACTGTTCGACGAAAATTTTTTGATGTCCATTGCTACTTTGGGAGCGTTAATCTTGGGTGAGTATTCTGAAGCGTCAGCAGTGATGATATTCTACAAGGTCGGCGAACTTTTCGAGGACTATGCTGAAGACAAAACACGCGCGAACATTACCCGGCTCATGAACATACGTCCTGACTACGCGAACATAGAGAATGACGGCGAAATTTTGCGTGTATCCCCTGACGACGTGAGAACAGGAAGCATAATCATCATTCGTCCGGGCGAAAAGATACCCATTGACGGCACAATCATCGAGGGACATTCGACAATCGACACCAGCTCCCTCACAGGAGAAAGCCTCCCGAAAAGTTACGGTGAAGGTGATAACGTCATGAGCGGGTGCGTGAACTTGTCGGGAGTATTGCGTGTGAAGACATCGTGCGAGTTCTCACAATCCACCGCCGCAAAAATTCTTGACCTAGTAGAAAACGCCTCATCACGAAAAGCAAAAACAGAACACTTCATTACACGTTTCGCGAAAATATACACTCCTGCAGTGTGTGCATGTGCGCTTGGCCTGGCCGTAATACCTCCCTTGTTCGCCGGGAATTTCGCAGTATGGGTGTACAGAGCACTTACTTTTCTCGTAATCAGTTGTCCTTGTGCGCTGGTAATCAGTGTGCCTCTTGCGTTCTTTGCGGGTATAGGCGGAGCAGGTCGGCGGGGAGTTCTCGTGAAAGGCTCTAACTTTCTCGAAATGCTCGCAAAAACTTCATGCGTAGTTTTCGACAAGACCGGGACACTTACGCGCGGAGTGTTTAGTGTAGTTGCTGTCCACCCGGAAATTTTGAGCGAACGTGAACTCCTGCACCTTTCAGCCCACGTAGAGAGATATTCACCGCACCCCGTAGCAGAAGCCTTACGCAACGCATACCCCGACGAGGCAGACACATGCGATGTTCAGGACGTAGAAGAGATACCCGGTTACGGAGTCAAAGCAAAAGTGAACGGGAGAATAATACACGTGGGAAGTTCGCGCCTCATGGAGAAGGTGAATGCGTCGTGGCACCCGTGCGAAAAATCCGGGACGGTAATTCATGTTGCTGTTGACGGCAAATACGCGGGGCATGTCGTAATCTCCGATGTCCTGAAACCTACCGCAAAAGAAGCAGTGAACGCGCTGAAAGTTTCGGGGCTTCATGTTGCTATGCTGACAGGGGACACACAAGAATCAGCTCGTGATGTTGCAGAAAGTGCCGGGATTAGTGAGGTATACGGCGGGTTATTGCCAGCGGACAAAGTGAGTAAGGTTGAGGAGTTCATGCGTCGGGGTGAAGTTGTTGCGTTCGTCGGGGACGGGATTAATGATGCGCCGGTGATTTCTCGTGCTGATGTCGGGATTGCTATGGGCGGCTTGGGAAGCGATGCGGCAATTGAGGCGGCTGATGTCGTATTGATGGACGATGACCCACTGAAAGTCCCTCTTGCTGTCAGAATTTCCCGGAAAGTCATGCTGATAGTCCGCGAGAATATATATTTTTCCGTCGGAGTGAAGCTGCTGTGTCTTGTGCTCGGTGCGTCGGGTCTTGCGGGAATGTGGGCGGCGGTGTTCGCGGATGTCGGCGTTATGGTGCTGGCTGTGATGAATGCATTGCGGGCTTTGTTCGTGTAATATATTCGTAAATTTTCGGCGAAAGGAATTTTTGCAGTGAGTGATCTGATTTCCGTAATAGTCCCCGTGTACAACACAGAGAGATACATAGACAGGTGCATAGACAGCATAACGAGACAGACATACAGCAAACTCGAAATTATTATTGTTGATGACGGCTCTACGGATACTTCTCCGGCCAAGTGCGACTCATGGGCAGAACGTGATAACCGCATCAGAGTAATTCACCAGGCAAACGCAGGACAAGGAGCAGCCCGGAATGTTGCACTCAATGCGGCGACGGGAAAATATATCGGCTTTGTTGACAGTGATGACTATATTGCTCCCGGAATGTACGAAAAACTTTATGGCCTGATACGGGCTAATGAGGCGGATATGAGTATCTGTGAGTTTTCGCACGTCAACGAGGACGGAGAAATATTTGCGACGGACGAAAAAATTATGTCCGATGAAGTAATTTCGGGAGAACAGGCAATACACAGACTTGTAGAAAAAAAATACTCGTGGCACTATATTTTCATATGGAACAAATTATACAGAGCCGAACTCTTCAGCACTCTGCGTTTTCCTGAAGGAGTAATCTTTGAAGATGCTCACGTTACGTACAGGACCGCTTATTCTGCGAGAAAAATTGCGGTGTCGTCGGAAGCATTATATTTCTACACCCGTC
>CAJOED010000105.1:0-800 GCA_905233335.1 uncultured Synergistales bacterium | reverse complement strand
GAAATATTTTACCTCAAGTCTTTCTATGATGATGTATATATTCTCAACGACACATACAACTATCTCATAAGCATAGGGAAGCCGGAACTTACAGAAAATATTATCAGGGACATGTACAAACTTTTGAAGCGCACATTCAGGAAAGCGAATTATTTGCAGTACAGGGACGAATTTCGAGAGTTCACGAAACTCACAATGAATAAGCTGATACACTCAAGAATTTTTGCTAACAGATTGCGGGCCGTAAAACTTGCGCTGATACAATTACGAAGTATGTTGCGGCCATACACAAAGGAGAATGACTGATGATGTATGATTTTGAGACGGTACACAAAAGGTTTCACACTGGGTCGGGCAAATGGGACGAGATGACGAAATACGGCGTTCGTGATGACGAGGACATAATACCGTTTTCCGTTGCTGATATGGAGTTCGTAACAGCTCCCGAAATAATTACGGCACTGAAGCATGAACTCGACACGTCGATAATGGGTTACGCCAACCCGACGAGTGAATATCTTGATGTCGTGTGTGAATGGCAGAAAGTCAGACACAGCTGGGACGCAAAACCCGAATGGATACTCAACACTCACGGTGTAGTTGATGCGTTTTTCGGGGCGGTGAAGGTCTTCACGAAACCGGGCGACGGCGTTATGCTGACTACTCCGGTGTATTACCCGATGTATATGGCGGTGAGGGACACGGGGAGAGTTCTCATTGACTGTCCGATGATTGACACGGGCACGAGCTATGAGATTGATTTTGATGATTTCGAGCGCAAGGCCAAGTGTGCGAAAATG
>CAJOED010000104.1 GCA_905233335.1 uncultured Synergistales bacterium | reverse complement strand
TCGGGCTTCGGGCTTCGGGCTTCGGGCTTCGGGCTTCGGGCTTCGGGCTTCGGGCTTCGGGCTTCGGGCTTCTATACCATGATTATACTGTTTTGTCAAAAAAATCAAGCTCCTTTTATGTGCGATTATATCATCAAAATATCTTGTAGTTCTCGTAAATGAAAAAATCAGGTGGTTTCAGGCCGTTAATCTCTATGAACTCATTTACGCGTTTCGGAACTTGCGATACCAGATCAATCTGCCTCGTGTCGAACATTCCCGCATTCCCGAAGGCCAAGACCCATGACGACAACGCCAGCCCGGTAATGTACGGGGAGTTAGCGAGGTCCGACAGCCCCGAATCCACGCGCGCAAGGTCAACGCTCACGACGGGCACGTAATCACGGAATAATTTATGCCAGTCGTAATTTTTCGCGGTGATGTTCGCATTCGACGGAGCAATCAGCACGGTATCACCGGGAGTTATCACGGGAAGCATGACGCACCCGAAAGGCACAGTATACCCTGAACACAGCCATTCACGAGCAGATGCTTCACCTTCCGGGAGATATTCGCTCATCAAGTTGTGCGCAAGACGGGAAAACAGCTTCATGCTCTGATGCCGTTCTGCTCCCAAAAGAATAATCCTGCGGCTTCCGTTGAGTGCATCAAGTCCGTAAAATTTTGTCCTGAACTCACGCTCACGCATAGAAGTAAGGAGTGATGACAGAAGGTTTTTGCTGTTGTTGTCAGGAGTAATGACGCTCTCGGCAAAAGAATAACCCTTCGGTATGCCCGGCAGACTTTCACCCGAACGCAATATCACCCGTAACTTTTCGGCCACGTCCTGCAAACGCCACCGTGATGACCCTGACACTTCGCGGCGGTCAATAACTCCCTGCACGATTTTCAGCACACGCCCGGCTCGGAGCATAAGCGCACGTGTATATGTATTTTCCGTGAGGGGCATGATGTACTTGATTACGTCCTCAATGTTTGAGTTCACCCATTGTTCTGACTTCCTGCTGTAGAAATTTTCGAGGGCTGTTTTCGCCGACACCGGGATAACATCAACATCACGTCCCAAGAACTTTCTCACATCCCGCCGTATCGCCTGAATGTCAGCAAGTATCTTGTCATGCGCAGAATGTATCACACGTCCGGCTTCTGTGTCGTCGCGTTCAAGGTCAATCTGTGAGAGCACGAATGCTATTTTGTCGTTCATTCTCGTGATTGCGGTCAAGTATTCGTAGTCAGCACCTTTCAGCCTCGCGCGAACAGGAGTAATGTATATCATCATGTCGAGTTCCGGCAGAATGTTCCTCAATGCCGCCCCTCCCGACCCTGCAAGAGCGTCAAAGCCCGGTGTATCGACAAAGCAAATTCCTTCAGGTATCAGCGCACCCGGTATAGTAAGTTCAATGCGCGAAATTCCTGCTCTGTTCTCGGGGTTATGGCTCTCCGACGCAATATTCTTCACGTAACCTGCTGTGAGCTTTCTGCTGTCGATGAGTTCACTCCGTCCGTCCTGATAATACACTTTTGCGGCTCTGTATTCACCTTCACGGCACAATATCGGAATGTTCGTGGTTGCGCGTGTCTGTTCGGGGATTATGCGTTCTCCCAAAAGAGCATTCATGAATGATGACTTTCCCGAACTCGTCAGACCTGCAATCCCTATAGTTATTGCTGTCTCATCAAGTGAACGCCGTAATGCTTTAAGCTGATTGTTGCCGGTGAGGACGTTCAAAGCCGCGTTGATGGTGTCATTGATGGAGCTTCGTATGGCCGTTTCTTTCTCGTAATTTTCCGGGAGTGTTACTGTGTCAGGTTGTGCCGCAAAAATACGCCGCTGAATTTCCCTCCGTAATCTTTCGTTCTCGCGCCTCATGTCGTCGATTTCGCCCGTGTCCTTGAGGGTCATAACTCCCTGCACACGAACAGCCTCAAGTACTTTCACGCGCCCGTTGTCGTCCCTGCACTCTATGAGGTCTCCCTCGTCCGCACTGTCGAGCCACGCACTTAACGCAAGAGTTTCGGAGCCGGTGATTTTTGCGGGTCGTCCGTCGGGGTATCGCTGGATAGCAATGTCGAGACGGAAATTACGGTAATAGCCGTCGCCGCAGTATAATTTTCGTGTGAGGGAAAAATAATTTTCGTGGCCGTATATTATGCGTTCAAGCTGTGAAGTTTTCGCGTGGTCTTCCGGGTGGCAGAGTTCGTACCACTGGTCGAGGGTTTTCGGGCATGTGTCAGCAGTGAGGCGCATGATGTGCAGTAGTTCAGGGGAAAAATATATTTCGCGGGACGGAAATATTACGGTCAATTCGGGCGTGTGAGATGATGCCGCAAAGTTCTCACGTTCCCATTCAGAGAGCTTAATCATGACGCAGTGCCTTTATGTGATGACGCAAAGTTACAGCCAGGCCGTGAGCGTGATGATGCCGCAAAGTTCTCACGTTCCCATTCAGAGAGCTTAATCATGACGCAATGCCTTTCTGTGATGACGCAAAATTACAGTCAGGCCGTGAGCGTGATGATGCCGCAAAGTTCTCACGTTCCCATTCAGAGAGCTTAATCATGACGCAATACCTTTCTGTGATGACACAAAATTACAGTCAGGCCGTGAGCGTGATGATGCCGCAAAGTTCTCATGTTCCCAATCTGATAGCTTAATCATAATTGCGAGATACCTTTTTCATTTCGAGTTCTATATAATTTCTTGTTGCGTAAATCATATCATGAATACTTCAATAAGGAGTGTTAATTATTATGGCATTATTATGGGGCGGCGTTGACTGTCAGGAACTCGCAGAAAAATTCGGGACACCTCTATACGTATACGACACTGGAATAATCAGAGCACGATGCAGAGAACTCCGCGAGACGTTCCTATCACGCTGGGAGAACACGAGAGTACGTTATGCGTGCAAAGCCTTTCACACGCGGGCGATGTCGAAACTGATAGCAGATGAGGGACTCGGACTTGATGTTGTCTCTATGGGTGAACTGTATACGGCATTGAGTGCAGATTTCCCCCCCGAACGGATCGAGATGAACGGCAATGCAAAAAGTCATGAGGAGATTTCATACGCGATACGTTCAAACGTGGGACGCATAATTGTAGATCACCCCGACGAACTTCCTGTTATCGCACGTTACGCAAAAGAACGAGGCCGCGCACAGAAAATCATGATTCGAGTAGCACCCGGAGTCGACGCGCACACTCACGCATATATTTCTACGGGTCAGACGGGGAGTAAGTTCGGGTTTCCGCTTGATGTGGCTGAAGGCTCAATGTTACGTCAGGCGATAACTTACGCAATGCAGAGTGAGCATATAGACCTGCGGGGGCTTCATTTTCACGTCGGCTCACAATTATTCGACACGGACGACTACACAAAATCCCTCGCGAAAATCATCGAACTCATGAGGGACTTGAAGCACATCATGAACTTCACGACTCACGAGCTGAACGTCGGCGGCGGATTCGGAGCGGTCATTAACCCCTCAAAGCCTCACATGCCCAGCGCACTATATACTGACGCAATGATGACCCTGCTTCACAAAAAGTGCAAAGAGTACGGCCTCGAAATTCCGCGCGTGATTATTGAGCCGGGAAGGTGGATTGTTTCGGAAGCATGTATCACCCTGTACCGCGTCGAAAACATTAAGGAACTCCCCGGCGTAACGTATATTGCTGTGAACGGCGGAATGTCGGACAACCCGCGCTATGCTCTCTATCAGGCAGAGTATGAAGCTGCTGCGGTGAAGGATCCCGGTGCGGCTCCGTATGACCGGGACGGCGGGACTCATGTCTCTATCGTCGGCAAGTGCTGCGAGTCGGGCGATATACTCATCGAGAACGCAAAGATTATGAGGTTGGAGCCGGGCGATATTATCGGGCTGTACAATTCGGGAGCATACACATTCAGCATGTCGGGAAACTATAACTGCCTCGCTCGTCCTGCTGTCGTGTTCGTGGAGAACGGGCAGGCGAGAGTAGTGGTAGAGCGTCAGAGCCTTGAAGATCTCGTGAGGGGACAAGTGATTTAATTTTGCGCGAGAACTTTCCGACAATACACACAGGATAGTATTACACGACAGGAGGTTAAAATTTCATGGCATCTATGAGCATTTCAGGTGTCGTTTCCGGCATGGACTGGGAGAGCATGATTGACGAAATCATCACCAACGCAAGCAAGCCCGCACAAGTCCAAGTCAACAAACGCACCGACCTCGTGAACAAAAAATCCCTCTACGAAGAAATGAAAGTCATGGTGAACACTATGCAGTCGTCCATGACACCGCTGAAACTGCCGTCAACATACAAGGCAAAAGAAGTAGAGATAGAACGCATAGACAAAAGCGGCTCATACAAGGGAGTACTCACAGCAACTGTCAATGCTGATGCGGAAGTCAACGTCTACGATCTCGAAGTACAGCAGCTCGCGAAAGCACAGACGAACAGATCCGACCAGATTACTGCGTCAACACTCTCAAGCCTCATGGGAGGAGAAGAACAGTCCACGCTCTACATTACTGCGGCGGGTCAGAAAGTCGGTGTTGATGTATACTCCACCGATTCGCTACAGTCCCTGAAATCACGCATAAACAACGTCATAAAGTCCCTAGATTCCCCGCTGAATGTTACGGCTTCAGTCGTCGATAATCGCTTAATCCTCAAGAGCGACAACACAGGACTCGGCACAGAAACGACAGAAGAGACAATCACTTACACGGGAAGCGGAAGCAATACCCTCACGACCATAGCAGTAAGCGACGACAACTTGAGCGGGCTGAAAATCAGCAAGGGCGGCACGACGTACAAGCAGGGCACAGATTACACCGTAGTGAACGGCAGCGAAATACGCTGGAACTTGTACGAGGCAACCGACAGCGTGAAACTTGGCGATACAGTCAGCGCAGAATACATCATGGTAGCCGGAGATTCTTACGAGACGACCGCAAAAAGAGGGTCAGGAAATGTTGACGCGGGCGTTATCAATTTCGACTACATCGACAACGGGACATTGAGTCAACGCCTGAGGATTACTGCTCCTGTTACGACGACGAACGACGACGGGACTACTACGACAGCAACAAAGACATACATTTACGGCAAAGATTTCACGGTGAACGACAGCGGCGGGGTTGAGTGGCTTGAAGAAGAAGCAGAAACGTATGAGCCGGACAATTACACCGTAACGCTTTCACGGGACACGAGCACGCACTATGAACTCGACGCACAGAAAGCCAGCGCAACGCATGAGCCTTCAAGCTACACTGTGAGTTTCGGGGACACAGCACCG
>CAJOED010000103.1:5419-9406 GCA_905233335.1 uncultured Synergistales bacterium | reverse complement strand
TACATGTTCATCCGCTAGGCTGACACACACGATAGAATCGTAAATTCTCCCCGCCTCACCTCACACACTCACAAGGGGCGGGGTTTTCCATAACAACAGGAGGTGAACAACATGAATTTTTCTTTGCGCAGAGGCTTCACGCTCGTAGAACTTCTGATAATCATTGCTGTTCTCGGTGTACTTTCCGCCGCAATGACGCTCTCAAGCAGTGAGGCAGTATATTCCGCAAAAGCTACCGCAATCATCAGCAACCTCACGAAAATACGCGATGCCGTAAACGTCTGGTACGCGGAGAACAGACAGCTCGTCAGGAAAAGCAGCGGCAATGCGTATCTCATCAAGTGGAGCAGCAGCTATTCAGGAGATGACAACCTCACGCCCATTCAGGAACTTTGGGACAGCAGAATAAGCAGGGGCGGCAAAACACAAGATACGACGTACTTCAAAGAGGAAGTGCTGAAACTGATGGAAGATGCCGGCAACATTACGAGCGGGCACAGGCAGACAGTACAATGGAACAAGAGCGACAAAGTCAACGGCGGCTACTTCATAGAGGACAACGGCGGCAATCAGCACAGAACAAAATGGTTCGTGGGCTACACAATTCCGCAAACGACAGAGGGCAACAAGATAAAGGAAAAACTTGCGGGACGGGCGAAAATGTCGGGGCTTCTGCAGACGAACTACAACAACAGCCCGCAATACACGAACGGGGATTATGTGTTTATGCTGATACTGGATTTGGAGCAATAGAGGCGGTGAAGATTATGCGGAAGGGTTTTACGCTCATAGAGTTATTGATTATCATGATTATTATCGGGATACTTTCGGGGGTTATGATGATGTCTACGCCAGCCGTTATGAGTTCGGGGGATGCCGTGAAAGTTGTGAACGATATGCGCAGCATCAAGTCGGCAGTGCTTGAATGGTACGCGGATAATACAGATTGTGTTGTGCCCAATTCTGATAAAATTCATGTCGTTTACTACACTAATGCGGCGAGGAATGGTACAGCTTCAGACCGGCTGCATCTTTTTGTGAAGGCACACCCGGAAATCATCAAAAAGTACATGCCCAACGGTGATATTGAGCTCAATGAGGCAGGCAACGGAGTATATGCAGGGAAAGACGGGTATTCTGTAGTGGACGGTTCAGCGATTACGGGCGGACAGAACTATAAGAAATGGTACGTAGTGTACTATCCTTTTACGGACGCGGGAGTAAAGAAAAAGTTAGCGGGGCTTGCACAGTCGGCAGAACTTTTAGGGGACGACAACGGAAAAATTTTTGAGGCAAATGATACATACGTGTACATGAAGATAATGGACTACGGGAAATAAAAATAATGCGGCAGTGCTGACCCCCTCGCAAAAGAGAGGGTTTTTTTGTACTGTATAATAGCCGTATCCATCAACAACAGCAAAGGCAGGTGAGAATAATGCAGGACACTCACGGCGTAAGTTTGGAGTCAGTGAGGCGCGCGAACAGGGATATGATTCTCGGAATAAAGCCGGAGTACCGTATCAGCGATAGATTTTCTGATGATGATATTGAACAGGCATTACGTAAGGCATCAATGAAAGTTGGAAAGTTCATTATGCCGGAAGAAAGGAGATAACAATATGCCGCGTTCCGATGTATATAGTCGTCTTGTGAAAGATGATGATGATGTAACGGGTCAAATAGCTTACGGGGTATACAAGAAAGCCAAGCAGGAATTTATCAGGAAGAAACAGGAAGAATTTTCTCTGAATGTCATTCCTGATGATGTATTTGAAGAGTTTTACGCAACTCAAACAGATTATGTTCTTGAGCTTTACAGGATACATGCAAAAACTTTGTTACGTGAATTTCTTGATAACTCATACAAAGATGATGTAGCCAAAGAGAAACAGCAATTACAAGAAGAGCATAACGAACATTACGCAAAACTCGCAGATGCCGCAAAACCTTCTTTCTGGTACGGTGTTCTGCAGAGCGTAGTCGGGTCTTTCCTGTTCCTGCTGGCCGGTTATGTGCTCCTGAAAATGAACGGTGTATGGGATATTCTTCTGAATAATTTATTAAGGTAGGGTGAGATTATGGCAATCATTCAAGTAGTACAATGGGACGACAGCATTAATACTAATGACGTTCTTGCGTGGCGTTACGTCGACAAGAAAAACCCCGCAAAAAGTGAGGAGCTCGGCAACTGGACACAGCTCATAGTTCGCGAGTCCCAAGAAGCAATACTCTTCAGGGACGGCAAAGCATTAGACCTTTTCGGTGCAGGCCGTCATACTCTCTCGACCGACAACATACCGATATTGCGCCGCATTATGAACTTGCCGACGGGCGGAGAAAGTGCCTTCAAAGCGTCCGTATGGTTCGTGAATCGCGTGAACGTCCTCGACATAAAGTGGGGAACTCCGACACCGATATTACTACGCGACCCGGAATACCAGATACCGATATATGTTCGTGCGTTCGGTCAGTTCGGACTGCGCGTGAACGAGAGCCGGCAGTTTGTGCTGAAACTTGCGGGCAACAAGTCAAGCATAACACGAGCGGACATAGAGAGCTACTTCAAAGGGCTGATATTATCACGTATGGGCGATATGATTTCGACGTACATAGCTCATAAACACGTGAATATTTTTGAGATCAACGCATATCTTGAGGACATGTCGAATGAGGCAGTAGAGAAAATACGCGCTGAATTTGAGAGTTTCGGGATTGAACCGCTGAATTTCTATTTCGGGTCGGTGAACGTTGTTGATGATGACGAGGGCATAAAGAAGCTCAAAGCGGCAATGTCGGAACGTGCGAGCATGAACGTAATGGGCTACAACTACCAGCAGCAGAGATCTTTTGATGTCATGGAGGCGGCGGCAAAGAATGAGGGCGGGAGTTCTCTTCTTGGTGCAGGCGTTGGACTCGGTGCAGGTATGGGAATGGGTCAGACTTTCGGACAAATGGCGGCGCAAATGGGACAGTACATTAACCCGCAACAACAACCCCAGCAATCACCAGCACCATCACAACAACAACCGGGGGCATCAGCGTGTCCGTCGTGTGGTCAGCCGGTGGTGTCAGGGGCGAAATTCTGCATGAACTGCGGGGCCAGGCTCGTGTGCGCGAAATGCGGAGCGGCGTTGATACCCGGAGCGAAATTCTGCCCTCAATGCGGCAACCAGATATAGTGAGGTGTAATTATGGGTAAATTCTTCAACAAAATACGGCAGGTATTCAATATATTTCTGTTAATGGCGTTAATCGGCGTTGCGGCGGCTGTCGTTACTTACTTTCTGACAACTCCCGAACAGCGCGGCATAACTTTCTGGATTTCGGCGGGATTTATCATCTTTGCGCTGGTGCTCGAAACATTGTTATTCTCCGGCGTTGCTATGCGTTCAAACAATGGGCGAAATATTCCCGTGAGCTTCACAAAAGTAATTCTCGGCGGGCTGTATTTCCTGTTCGTTGTCGTCGCTGCTGTATGGTGCGCAGTCGGTGCGTGGAGCTTGGCCAGACTGGCGGTAATTCACGTTGTGGGACTGGTAGTGTTCCTTGTGCCGATGATACTAATCAACATGGCAGAATTACGTCTCACCGGCTCCGACAGAAAACAGCAGGAAGAAGGGCGCGCAACTCTCTCATTGCTTGCGGTGAAAGTTGCAGATGTTTATGATGACCTGAAAAATTCAGGAGTGCCGAATGCGCAGGTGCTGAAGCTGTCGGAAGCATTGAGGTATTCAGATCCGACACCGGCGAGCGGGAAACTTGAGCGTGCACTTGATGACGCTGTGAATAATCTCGTGGAAGCGGCAAAGAGTAATGATATGGGCACGATAACAGGAGCTTGTACGCTTGCGGAGAGAGCACTGCGGGAACGCAACGAGTACGTGAAGAACGCAAAGTAGCTCCCGAATACGCTGGAATTAGTCCGACTTTCGCTCCCACCCTCCGGCATTCGCGCACGACACATGCCCGTGTCGTTGCCCCACC
>CAJOED010000103.1:0-5384 GCA_905233335.1 uncultured Synergistales bacterium | reverse complement strand
ATATCCTCGACAGCCATACCTCCGTAATGTCGCCAAGCCTTTCACATTATTCCCATTGCTGAAATACAGCTCACTCACCTCATCAATCACCACAAGGCACGTAACTCCGTCAAAACCCGACACAACATAATTCTCCGTCTCTGTCGGCTCTGCTATCGGGGTCGTGAGAGTCTCCGTTATTCCTGCCCCGTCAACAAAATACTCAAACACCGCCGCACCAAGCCATAACTGCCCGCCCGGACGCTTCCTGTTCGGAATGCACGACGTGAACACAAAACGGTACTCATCAACCCAAAATATCGGCCCGAAACCAGGCACCCTCTCGATAGTTTTTCCGTTCGCACCGACAATCAGCAGATAGTTCGACTGCAGGCTCAATACGAACGAATCACTGTAGCCCGTATACACATCAGTGCATTTTTCGCCCTTACGCAATGACACACGAACGGGAGCTTTTTCCGGGTTGGCAGGGTTGAAGATGTACACGGCGTTATTGTCGTTCATCCACTTCAGAACTGTCCCGTCAACAGGGTAAAGTTCCGCATTCCTGATGATTTTTCCGTTGCGGTAAACTTGGCCGTCCTCGTCCATCCTGTATGACGCACTGAACGCCGGAGAACATGCCGCAAGCAGAACACATAATACCAGCAGAAATTTCTTCATGATATGACCTCCCTTATAGTTTCGGCGCAAGTATCTTCATCGCTATCATTCTGTTCACGCTGTACTGAAGGTATGCAGGCCCGAAAAGAAATAACATAATACCCGACGGCGCAATTTTCCTGATGACTTCTGAACGCTCAATATAACGCCCGGCGTGTTCCTGAAGTATCCGCCGCACCCTCAACGCAAGCACCATCGACATAATCGGAACAGCGAACATCAACACCCCGAAAATCAGCGTGCCTTGTTCATCCGTCAGTCCCAGTGCCGCAAAACTGCTCGGCAGAAAGAAAAACGCCACGCACATAACCGCATAAATCACCGGAAGCAGCAAATTCATTTTCGTTTCGGAGTATAACTTGTTGAGAGAAGCCGCCCGCGAAACATACCAGTACGGCGCATAATAACCGAACGTCAGCACATACGCCGCCGGAACAAACAGCCACGACGCATAAGCCATACACGGAGCATTCTCTGACTTCCTGCGCTGTTCCTCCTGACGCTCATGCTCTTTACGCTCCGCAAATACTTTTTCGCCGTAGGGTGTCATCACTCCGCAATACGGACACTTCTCCGCTCCTGCCTCAATCGGTGCACCGCAAGCTGTACAATTCATGATAATATTTCCCCCTTTCCCCTGCTGCAAGAAAACCCCGGCTTTGCGTACAGTCGGGGCTTCTTCATAATTTAGGAGGTGTTACAGATGTATTTGTGTGTTGTCGTGTGTTATTCAGCCGATAACTTCTTCAGTGCCTCAACGCGGGCTTTCTGTGCTTCCGTCTGGGCCTCAAGTGATGCAAGCTGTTCTTCTTCCGCCTTCACCGCATTATCGAGCTGTTTCGTGAATGCCGCTGATATTTCCTTCAACGCCGCAAAATCAGATTTCAGTTCTGCGACATCAGGCATTCCTCCCTGTTCGAGCTTGGCGATACGCTGTTCGAGTGCCGCCATTCCCGCTTTTACCTCGTCAAGTTTCGGGGTAAACTTATTCTGCATTACCGTCCACATAATATTCAGCAATAATATTACTGCTATTACGCCGATGATAATCTGCTTCTTCTTGTCCGGGGTTTTTGCTGTTTTCTTATCGCTCATTGTCATAACCTCCGTTCACGTAACAAAAAGAGGCCCGTTGTGCTTGAGCCTCCAATTTTCGCATAACTACTTGACTTCTACGTCTGCTCCTGCTTCTGTGAGCTTCTTCTTGAGTTCTTCAGCCTCTTCCTTTGACACGCCCTCTTTGATGTTCTTCGGCGGGTTGTCGACAAGTTCTTTTGCTTCCTTCAGGCCGAGTGAAGTAATCTCACGTACTGCCTTGATGACTGCAATTTTGTTCGCTCCGGGGCCTTTGTAGACGACATCGAACTCTGTCTTCTCCTCTACAGGAGCCGCCGCCGCACCAGCACCGGGCATAGCCGCCATCATCACGGGAGCCGCTGAAGCCGATACGCCGAATTTGTCCTCAAGTGCCTTCACGAGTTCCGAGAGTTCAAGAACTGACATTGTTTCAATAGCCTGGATAATTTCTTCTTTTGTCATGATAATAATTTTCCTCCATTTTGTTGTTGTTGATGATAATAATAATTTTTATGCTGCTGTGCCCTCTTCTTTTTTGTCGCGGATTTGGGCAAGGCATGTAACGAAATTCCGCATTGTTCCCGCAAGAACATTGACCAGTCCCGATAACGGAGCCGCAATTGTCCTGACGACCTGACCGCGCATGACATCTTTTGACGGGAGATCCGCAAGTGCCATCAACTGCGCAAGATCCAGCTGCTGACGTTCGAGCAGTCCGCCCTTCAGGATAAACGCTTTCTGGGTCTTGTCGTTTGCGTATTCCTTGAGGACTTTTGCGACGTTCACGGGGTCATCATAGCACAGCGCGAAAATGTTCGGGCCTTTCATCATGTTGTCGGGGAGTGCCTCAAGTCCTGCTTCCTTCATTGCTATCTTGAACAGCGTATTTTTCGCAACTTTCAGTTCTCCGCCCGCTTCCCTGACTTTGTGCCGAAGTGCTGTACTCTGTGCGACGGTCATTCCGCGATATTCACCCACGAAAACAGCCTTAGTCCTGCCGAGTTTTTCTTTCAGTCCGTCAACGAGTCCATACTTTATTTTTGCCGGCATTGTTATTTTTTCACCTCCTCACGTAACAAACAAAAACCCCTCCTGAAATTTTGCGCATAACAGGAGGAGCATTATTCTCACAAAAAACTACTTCTCCTGAGCAGGAATATTAAGCACTATCGCACCTGCTGTCTTAGGAAATATATCAACGAAAAATTTTTACACTGCTAATTCTTTTTGTGCCGCCGCAGTATCTACAGCAATTCCGGGTCCCATTGTCGGAGCTATGGCTATGCTCTTGACGTAAGTACCTTTCACGGAAGCCGGACGCGCCCTGTATATTGCCTGAAGCAACGCCTTCACGTTATCGTAGAGGTCATCAGCGGAGAAATCACGACGACCCGCCGCATTGTGCGTAATTCCTGCCTTGTCTGCACGGAACTCAACACGACCGGCCTTAATCTCCTGTATCGCGCTCGCAAGCTCGAATGTTACTGTGCCGGTTTTTGCGCTTGGCATCAGTCCGCGAGGGCCTAAAACTTTTCCGAGACGACCGACCGACTTCATCATGTCAGGTGTAGCTATTACCGCGTCAAAGTCCATGAAGCCGCCCTGTATCTGCTGTACGATGTCTTCACCGCCGACGATATCAGCTCCGGCATCCTGTGCTTCCTTGACCTTTTCGCCCTGCGTAATCACGAGAACTCTTTTCGTTACGCCTGTCCCGTGCGGAAGTGATACTGTGCTCCTGACCTGCTGGTCGGCGTGCCTGGGGTCAATCCCTAAGCGAACGTGAACTTCTATGCTCTCGTTGAACTTGGCCGTTGCTACCTGCTTGAATAAGTCTACAGCCTCACGAAGTCCGTATAATTTTCCGGCTTCTATCTTGGCGGCGGCTTCTCTGTATCTCTTGCTTCTCTTCATAATTTTCCTCCTGTGGTAGTTAGCGAGTATGTTTTACTCTTCCACTCAATGAGCTAGTCTGTTACGTCGAGTCCCATCGACCTGGCTGTGCCCTCAATCATTCTCATAGCCGCTTCTACATCGTTCGCGTTGAGATCCTTCATCTTGAGTTCGGCAATCTCTTTCACTTTTGCGCGCGCGATTTTCCCGACTTTGGTCTTGTTCGGCACTCCTGAACCTGACTCGATACCAACGGCCTTTTTCAGCAATACTGCCGCCGGAGGTGTCTTCAGCTCAAACGTAAAACTCCTGTCAGCATATACCGTTATGACTGCCGGAATGATTAACCCTGCCTGATCCTGCGTCTTTGCGTTGAACTGCTTGCAGAACTCCATGATGTTCACTCCGTGCTGTCCCAGCGCAGGCCCTACAGGGGGTGCTGGTGTTGCTTTTCCGGCTGGCAGCTGTAACTTTACCTGCCCTACTACTTTCTTAGCCATGATAAAAATTTTTCCTTTCTGTATCTACTGCTACTGCCCTAGATCTTCTCCAGAGCCTTGTAGTCCGTCTCAAGTACTGCACCGCCGAGAACATCGCTCTTGAACTTCACGCGGCCTTTCCTCGCATTAATTTCCACGACCGGCCCCGTAAAACCTTTCATTTCACCTTCAGCGATTACCCGCACAGTGTCTCCGGGCTTCAACTCAAATTCTACTCTGGGATTTTCACCGCTCTTCTTCATGCCTGTAAGTATCCTGTCGACTTCTTCCTGCGACAACGGTACGGGGTGAGTTCCTGCCCCGATGAAGCCCGTAACGCCCGGCGTGTGCCTGACAGCATACCATGACTGCTCGTCGAGAATCATCTCTACCATTACGTAGCTCGGATAAAGTTTGCGCGTAACTTCCTTGCTTTTTCCGTCCTTGATGACCACGCGGGTTTCAGTCGGCACAAGAACATTGAAGATTTTGTCCTGCATGTTCATTGCGGCTATCCTCTGACGTAAATCCGCCTCTACTCTTTTTTCGTAGCTCGCATACGTCTGCACGACGTACCACTTACGATCGCCCGGCATTGTTATTCTCTAACCAAGAAGCACCCGGAACAGCCACGCAAGCAGGAAATCTATCAGTCCCAAGTACAGCGAGACACAAAGCGTAAAGACTATCACGATAAGTGTCCAGTACCATATCTGCCTCCGCGTCGGCCAAGTAACTTTTTTGAGTTCGGCTTTTGCTTCACGTATGAAGGTCATCAGCGAAGACATTTTTGTTGGTTTCTCTGTGGTTGCTTTTGCCATTTGCTTTGTCTTGTCCTCATAAAAGAAATGGCAGGCCCGGCAGGACTCGAACCTGCAGCCCCCGGTTTTGGAGACCAGTGCTCTGCCAATTGAGCCACGGACCTGCGTAAAAATTACATTCTAAATTCTACAACAGGTTTTATACTTTGGCAAACGCTACTTTGATTCTTTGTGCAGAACTGAAGCGTTGCACCACTTGCAGTATTTCTTCAGTTCGAGTTTCTTCTTGGCCTTCTTCTTGTTGACCGTCGTGGTGTAGTTGCGTCGTTTGCACTGTGTACATGTAAGCCCGATAATATCTGCCATGTTCATTTTTTCCTTTCGCTGTGATTATGAAAAACGGGAAATATTTTAGCACAGTCGGAATTTTTTGTTACACAATATATTTCTTGAGTACCGGAATGTGATTCAGTACGGCGGATATTGCGAATGAGATCACGAACACGATAAC
>CAJOED010000102.1 GCA_905233335.1 uncultured Synergistales bacterium | reverse complement strand
CGACAGCCGACAGCCGACAGCCGACAGCCGATTTTACTGATTAATATTGCCTTTGTCAAGTACTTTTTCATGCGTAGATTATAGCACCTATCTTTGTCCCTTGTCGTACACTTGGCCAAGCGCACGAGGCGAATGATTATGCCTGCTGAAGAACACCAGCAATAACAGCGTCAGCACATACGGCAGAATCCTCACGAGGTCGTTATAGCTCGACGGAAGCCCAAGCTCCTGAATTATCGCGCTCCCTCCGCTCCGGGCAAAACCGAATATCAGACACGCTCCCAGTGAGGGCAGTATCGACCAGTTACCGAAAATCAACGCCGCAATCGACAAGTAGCCGTAACCCAAATATATATCCGGCGAAAAGTTCGCACTTATCGAGTACGCAAAACTCATTCCCGCAATACCCGACAGACAACCCGACACAAACACCGCCGCCGTACGTACACTGTTCACGCTCACACCAGCCGCGTCTGCCGAATGTGGATTGTCCCCGCAGGCACGTAACCTCATGCCGAATACCGTACGATACAGCACGTACCACATCACCAGCGCAACAACAACAATAATTATCTCGAACGGGTATATTTCCGTGAATGCCGCACCGATTACCGGAATGTCCTTCATGTATGGGATCGTTATTCGCGCGCTCGCTCCAAGCGTGAATTTGTTTGCAGTGTTCCCGAATATTGATGTGTTTATGCGTTTCGTGAGAAAACTCGTCAGTGCCATTGCCAAGATGTTCATGACTACTCCGCTGATGACTTGATCCGCCTTGAACTTGATGCACAACAGCGCATGAAGCAACGCAAACATTCCACCGCCGATGACAGCAAAGAGAAACCCAAAGTAATACGGAACTTGTGAGGTCGTGCCGAAAATCCCCGACAGCCATACTACAACGAACGCTCCGACGAACGCACCGAAACCTTGAAATCCCTCAAGCGCAAGATTAGTGATGCCGCTCTTCTCGCTGTATATTCCGCCGATTGCCATAATGAACAGGGGAAGCGAAAAACTCAGGCCGTCAATTATTATCATGTCGAGCATGTTATTTTCTCCTCCTTCTGTCAAGAATCGCCGAACATGCCGCAAACGTTAATATAAATGCCGTAATCAATGAAGCAATTTCCGGCTCTATGTTCTGACGCGAACTCATATACACAGAGCCTTTCGAGATTATCGTGATGAGGAACGACGCAAGCACACAGCCCAAAGGATTATTGCCGCCCAAAAGTGATACAGCAATCGCATCAAAGCCCATTGCAGGAGTCGTGCCCGGCTGTATCGACGCAAGATAACCGCAGAAATACGACACCCCCGCAAGCCCGGCAAGTGCTCCCGAAAGAGTCATCGTCATGAGTGCCGTCCTGTTTACGTTCATGCCGGCGTAATAGGCCGCATTCGGTGAAAGCCCCGTCGCTTTTATCTCGTAGCCGTAAGTCGTGCGCTCAAGAAACCAGTTCAGGAACAACGCCGTAATTATCGCTACAGGGAACGCAAGAGCTATATCCACCTTCAAGCCCTCCCAACGGAAGCCCGATAGTGTCAGTCTTGCCGCGTCGGTTATGGGTTTGCTCTGACGGGACACGGGATTAACATAGAACGTGTTTATGTAGAACGTTATCAGGTACATCAAGATTGAGTTCAGCATGATGGAACTTACTACCTCGTTCACGTTGAACTTATAGCGGAGCCAGCCGATTAACGCACCGACAACAGCACCCGCAATTAACCCGGCAACAACTACCAGCACACGAGAAGGAATTACCCCCGCCAGCATGTGTGCCGCAAAGCCCGCCGCCATCATCTGACCCGCTACTCCGATGTTGAAGAAGCCCCCGCGCAAAGCAACAGCTACGGACAACGACGCGAAAATCATCGGTGTCATTGCGTCAATGAAGCTCATGAAGTCCGTGAACATACTCTGCCGTCCCGCGTACTTCACTTTGTGCATGAGGCCGGATCCCTGCAGCAAGTTCATGTATGCCGCTACCGGGTCTTTTCCCATGAGCCATAAAATTAACGCCCCGAAAAGAAGACTGATTACTATTGCGAAACATGACAAGAAAAATTTTCTCATGCTGTTCTGCCCACTCCCATCATGTACAGCCCTATATCATCAACCGTAAGACTTTCAGCAGGGGCTATCTTGTTGATGCTTCCGTTGTAGATTACGGCGATTGTGTCGGCACAGTCGATAATTTCGTCGAGGTCAAGCGATATTAGCAGTACTGCCGCTCCTCTGTCCCTTTCCGCTACTATCTGTCTGTGAATGTTCATGACAGCTCCCGCATCAAGTCCCCGTGTCGGCTGCATGAAGATTATCAACGGTGTCTGCATGTCAACTTCACGCGCGATTATGGCCTTCTGCTGATTTCCTCCCGACATCGAACGCGTAATAGTTGCTCCTCCCTGACTGCTTCTTATGTCGTAGCGTTCCTCAAGAGTTCGTCCGTAACCGTCAAATTCTGCCTCGTTGATTATGCCGCGACGTGAAAATTTCGGGCTGTAGTACCGCCTCAACGGGAAGTTATCACGCAGGGGGAAATCAAGCACAAGTCCGACGTTATGCCGGTCTTCAGGGATGTATGCGACTCCGGCCTGTATTCGTTCACGCA
The DNA here is from genome assembly GCA_905233335.1 of uncultured Synergistales bacterium. GTDB lineage: Bacteria > Synergistota > Synergistia > Synergistales > Aminobacteriaceae > JAFUXM01. The sequence continues at coordinate 9,242 of CAJOED010000102.1, read as the reverse complement.
CACTTGCACGGGTTATGTCGTGTCCGTTTAGGGTGATTGTCCCGTGAGAAGTTTTCAGCAGTCCCGCGATAGAGTCAGCGAGTTCGTTCTGGCCGTTCCCGGAAACACCTGCAACCGCAAACACCTCGCCCGCATGTATCTCGAACGTTACGCCCCTCACAGCCTCATAGCCGGTTACGCTCTTCACGCTGATATTGTCGACGCTCAACACAACGTCCCCGAAATGAGCCGGACTCTTCTCCGTCGTGAATGACACCTCACGGCCAACCATGAGACGAGCCATTTCGTCAGTTGATGTCGTCGGAACATCGAGAATGGAGATGAGCTTTCCCCTGTTCATGATTGCGCAACGGTCAGCAACGGCCTTAATCTCGCGTAATTTGTGCGTGATGAGTATTATCGTCTTTCCGTGTGCCTGTAAGTTTTTCAGGATATGCAGAAACGAGTCGATTTCCTGAGGAGTTAATACTGCTGTCGGCTCATCGAAAATCAGAATCTCCGCTTCCCGGTATAACATCTTCAGGATTTCTACTCTCTGACGTGTTGCAACGTTCACATTCTCGATAACGTCTTCAGGATTCACCTTCAGGCCGTAACGCTCGGAGAGTTCTGCTATGTCCCTGTTAGCTTTCTTGATGTCAACACACGGGAACATGCCGAGAAATTTTTTTGTCGGCTCAAGGCCAAGTATGATGTTCTCCGCAATAGTATAGTTCGACACAAGCCGGAAATGCTGATGTACCATTCCGATGCTCAAGCTGGTAGCGTAACGGGGAGAATTGATACGTTCTTTTCTGCCGCGTATGAATATTTCTCCCTCGTCCGGCTCATACATTCCGAAAAGCATACTCACGAGCGTAGATTTCCCTGCACCGTTCTCACCCAGCACCGCAAAAATTTCACCTTTGCGAATTTCGAGCGATACGTCATCATTTGCGACAATTCCGGGAAAACGTTTCGTGATGTGCCGCATTTCTACGATAACTTCAGGCATTCTATTTTGCGTCCAGTCCTTTGAAGCTGTCAGGTTTTGTCCCGCTGTATGATGAGGCAGGAATAATTTTTCCGGCGTTCATGAGTGCAAATGCCGCGTCGATTTTTGCGGTTGCGTCATCAGTGAGCTGGTTGCGTCCGGGTGTCTTCACGTAGCCCGTCGAGTTCGTGTCTGCTCCCAAGTGGTAATTGCCGCCCTTGAAGTTCCCTGACTTTATCTCGTTGAGTACGCGCTCGTCGTTCATGCTCATGACCTTTAGTGCGCTCGTGAGAATAATATTGCTGTCCCCGTTTGCGCCATCGTTGTACTGGTCAGCGTCGCACCCGATAATGTAGACGTTCCCGGCTTCCTTTGCCGCAGTGAATACTCCCATGCCTGCCCCGCCAGCCGCAACGAAAATCACATCACAGCCCTCACGGATTAACGCCTGCCCGACGATTTTACCGTTCGCCTGGTCAACGAATGAGCCGACATAATTCCCGCCGACGTTCTGTCCTGTTACGTCAGTCCCGGAGTACGACGGAAGCTCGATAATCTCCGCGCCTGTTCCGTAGTGTTTGTTCGCGTAGTTCACGCCCGACATGAAGCCGTACTGATAGTTGACGTTCGTGGGGAAAGCTATGCCGTTGACGACAGCAACCTTCTTGGTTTTCGTCGTGAGTGCCGCCGCTATTCCCGCAAGAAAACCGCCCTCTTCCTCCTTGAACTTCATTGCGTTGATGTTCGCGACCTCCACTTCCTGCCCGTTGTCGTTTGCCGGCCAAGTGTCGACGAGCAGAAACTTCACGTCGGGATTGTCCTCTGCAACCTCAACTATCCCGGAGAACTGGAAGCCCACGCACACGATAACATCATAATCAGCAACGACATCATCAACGACTTTTACGCACGAAGCAGGGTCGCCGGTTTTCTCCTGAATAGTTGTGAATGATGCTTCGGGGTTGTGCTTCACGAATGAGACTACGCCGTTGTAGTTGTCCTCGTTGAAGCCTCCGTCGTGAACGTCGTTCGGGGAAGTGATGATGGCAATCTTCAAACCGTCAGCATGAGCGCATACGGAAAAAGTCAGCAATAATACAGCCACGAGTGCAAAAAGTTTCTTCATGGAAATAATCACCTCATAAATAAAATGGAATGACTTATTATATAACAGTGAGTAAAAAAAATTTTCGTGGTTAGTGAAGGTGTCGTATTGAGAGTGTTATTCACTGGCTGTCAATAACTCCATCTGCTACAAAGCAGTATTCACAGCACGACATAACCCTGACGGCATATATTCACCTGACATACAGCACATAAATTACTCCCAGCAAAAAACTCGTCGCATTCGTGAATGTTAATGTCAGCAGGAGTTTCCGCAGGGGGAACTTGAAGATGTCATTCATGATACAGCAGGACATAGCGAACTCAACAGCTACTACGACGAACTCACAGAACACTATCACCGCCCAAAAAGCAAACGTGAACGGCGGAAGTCTTAACCTGATGAGGTATGTATTGAGTGTAATGTTGCTGACTATGTTAATGAGCGCGAAATAGAAACACTCTGTGAGATTACGATAGCCCGCGAAAAAGAATAACGGTGTCTCTATTATTGCGGTGATTATTGCAGTGGCAGGAAGCCATATTGCCGTGATTATTGCAGTTGTGAGAAAAATTCTTTCCCCCTCCTGTAGCGCACGAAGATATACCCTTCCGCAAGTCCCAAAGTCCGCCGGGAATATTCCGGTGCAGAAGCCATATTGCCGTGATTATTGCAGTTGTGAGAAAAATTCTTTCCCCCTCCTGTAACGCACGAAAATATACCCCGCCGCAAACAGACTCAAGAACTGCATCACGCTCATAACGACCGGCGCAACTCCGAAATACTTACCGAAAAACGCTCCCGGTAACAGACACCCCGCCGCAAGTCCGAAGGTCAGTCCTGGATATTCCGGGAAGTACCAGTGGAGCATACGCAATGTCAGCGGCATCGTCATGTTGAACGCGAACGTGAGAATTACGGCTCCCCAAAGCCCTTCGAAAATAGCGAGTATAGTTTTTCTGAAGCCGATAATGTCGCACAGGATACCCCCCGCAGATTTCCCCAGCATGAACACGCACGGCATTAACATAACGTATTCAGGGACGCGCGAACTTCCGCCGAAACCCCGGAGCACTACGCACACGAGAAGCATCAACGCCCCCGCAATGAGCCACGCAAAATTTTCGTTGTGTGTGAGTTCGTGATGTGCTGATGGACGATGGGACTTCCGCAGGACGAGAAGCGCAATTGCTGTACACATAATGCAGAGTGCCTCAAAGTATGACGCTCTCACAAAACGGTACAGGCCAAGCGCAAGACCCACCGCACCGCTCGATACGAATATGCCCGGCTCCCTGAATGTGTCGGAACGTTCGAGAATGATTATTCCCGCCGCAACGTGAAAGATACAGTTACCCGTCGCAACAAGAACAGTACGCGCGAATATCCCGCCGAAAAATCCCCCTGCAAGCAATAACGGCGTAACAGCAAGCGAGGGGACTACGAGAGCTTTATGTTTGTCGAGGAACAGCCCGGCCAGCCACTGTCCACCGAACGCTATCAGGTTGTAAATGCCGAAGTAATATACTATGCGGGAAAATTCCGGCTCACTCACAGCGTAATTTGCCATTACAGCCGCGCATACACCGTCAACAGAAAAATGAAGCAGCGTGCACAGAAGCAGCATGTTATCTTATGGTAATTCTTCCGCCGTTGTTGCTGACAGTAAAATACTCGTCGAAAAGTACTGTATCCCAGTTTATTTTGTCGTAAGGCTCATACACCGCACCAACCCTGTACGTTATGCTTCTTCCGGGGCCGGGAAGGTCTATGCGCAATTGCACGTCCAAATAGTTATCGCGCGGGCCGTTGTATGTCTCTTCGCCGGAGCGCAGGACGTAATTATCTCTCGTGTCGATGAGTGAATATGCATATTTGCCTGATGTTTTCGGTATCACAGCAAGTTCAACAGTATCTTCAAAGCCGCGATTGTTGTACGTTGAAAGCAAGAACTTCGCCGCCGCACTCCCATCGTAATCCGATTGCCTGAACGCTTCAGGGTCTAACATATCCCCGAACGATATACCGACAAACAGCAGAGAAATCATCAATGCCCCGAGTAAACGCCTCGTCATAAAAACATCCCGCCTTCCACAAGAATTATTCTTTCTCAATATTAACATAGATTACGCTGTTTACATTGCTGACATCAGCCGATGCCGTAAAGCCTGCGTCAAGAAAATATACTTTCGTAACGTCTTCATGCTCTGCATACGGTGCCGGATTCATTCCGCAGGAGTTCTCGTCTGTCTTGTACTTGTTGATGTCCTCCGTCTTCTCCCTGAATCTCGGAACGAATGACGCTCTCACAACATAGTGAATTATTCCTCCGTCGGCAGGAGTGGCGTAAGAGAATTTTGCTGTAATCTCTTTGCCTTCAGCGTACACGTAAAAATCTTTTGAGGTGTCCTCTATGCGTTCGGTGTTTCCTGTCAGACGTGAGAAGGAGTATTCATAGTTCCCGGTAACTTGCGGAGTAATCGTGAGTTCGAGCGCACCCTTTGAGGTCGTGAGGTCAAAACTTGCTCCCTGTTCGTTGCGCCGGAAAATTCTGTTGTCGATGACATCAGCCGTTGCTGTCCACTTCACCGCACAAAGCACAAACATAACCCCGAACATTAACCCTAAAAAAGAACGCCTCGACATGAAAATATCTCCCCCGAAAAATTTTTCAGCAATTATATATTACTTGACAAAAAAAAACACAGCCCTTAAAATCTCACGCCTGAAAATAAAATTTTTTCAGGAGGTTTTTACATGGCCAGACAAATGGTTTATGGTATCAATGACAGGCCGCCGCTTTTCATAACGCTTCTATCAGGAGCACAGCACGTATTAACCCTTTTCGGTTCCACCACGCTAGTCCCGCTGATATTCGGCCCCGCAATGGGAATGGACGCACTACAAATAGCCTCGTTAATATCCTGCGTATATTTCGGAATGGGAATAGCAACACTAATACAGACAAGCAAAAAGCTCGGTTCAGGACTTCCAATAGTACAAGGATCGAGCTTTTCTTTTATCCCTTCAGTGATGACCGTAATAGCTCTCTACAAAGCAGCAGGCCCTGAAGCTGTCATGCAGTACATGGGCGGAGGTCTGATTGTCGGAGGCTTGATTCTGTCATTCGTGGGTTACAGCAGGATAGTGGGATACATCAGCCGTGTAATTACCCCTGTAGTTATCGGCCCCGTGATTATGGCAATAGGTTTCTCGCTGGCAGGAACAGCAGTTCAGGGTAACGCCGCAAATTACTGGCCTGCATCACTGGCTGTTGTCGTGTTGATATTCCTGTTCAGCCTCGTATTACGCAACAAGTACATAAACATTTTCGCGATATTATTAGCAATCGTTCTCGTGTACCTCGTGTGCTTGGGTCTTTCCCTCAAAGGAATATTCACGCCGGAACACCCTGCATACATCAATCTTGGCCGCGTGAGTGAAGCTCCCTGGCTCCGGGACGTGAAGAACGTAATAATCCCCTGGGGCGCACCGAAATTCAGCTTCATGGCGATTGCGGCAATGCTTGCGGGATTTTTCGCGACAATGATCGAGAGCATCGGCGATTATCATTCTGTGTCATATGCATCGGGAGTTGATGACCCTGACTCCGAAACTATCAGCAGGGGAATCGGTGCAGAAGGTCTCTGCTGTGCGCTGTCGGGAGTGTTCGGTTCAGTCGGCACAACGTCATACACGGAAAACATCGGGCTTATCGGCCTTACGGGAGTTGCTTCACGTGTTGTTGTGAGGACGGGAGCAGTGATATTGATACTGATGAGCTTTGTCGGGAAATTGAGCGCGTTGATTGCTACGATGCCTTCACCGATCATAGGCGGGGCGTATATAGCTCTGTTCGGGACGATCGGCGCAATGGGTATTCAGGTGTTAATGCGCGCGGACATGTCGAGCCAGAGAAATATATTGATAGTGGGCTTTGCGTTCTTGATGGCTATGGGCCTGCCGGGATGGGTTGAGGCGAACCAGACTCTGTTCATGAACGATGCACAAGGTCAGGTAATGCACACGATCGGCGGAATGGTTTGGGCAGTGCTGAAGACTCCGATGGCTGTTGCGGGACTTTGTGCGGCGGTGTGTGATTCGCTGATACCCGGAACAGATGAGGAACGCGGCATCAACGTAAAACCCAGAGGAATATAGAGAGAAAAAGATAACAAAATCCCCCCGGCGTAAATGTCAGGGGGAAATTTTTTTTGTGTGTGTCAGTTCGCGAGTTTCTTATACGTTCCCGCAATCACGAAATCATCAGCCGTAGCCTTTGCCCAGTCCGTTGTTTTCGTAACTTCTGCCTTCACCCTTCCCGCAGAAAATATGAATGTTGCCTGACACCTGCTGTAATTCTCGTCGGAAAGTTGAATCTCGTTATTCTCAAGCCAGCCGCGAGCTTTCCAGTTCACCTCGTCTTTGAAGCGCGACACAATGACTTCATACTCCAGCGCATCATCATCAAGAAGTCTCACCGTCAAGAAGCCGTTATTGTTCTGGTATTCTCCCTCAATCTCACCGACTGCCGCCGTCGTAGTGTCGTCGTCTTCATCATCTTCATCTTCAACGTCGTCATATTCAGGTTCAGGGTCGGGAGCAGGAGCTGCTTTCTTGGGCGTTCGTGCCGGAGGAGTTTTCTTTGCGGGCTGTGTCCTTCGTGCAGGCGTTGCTTTCTTTGACTCGACTCTGTCGATTATCTGGTTCGCAAGTTCCGGGAGTGCTACTGCTCTGTCTTCGGTGGCTTTCGTGTATGCTTCCGTGCGTGAATATCCCTGCTCCATGTACGCGTCTGCATCCTCGTCGCGGCCTTCCGCGATCCATTTGCGCTGGTCTTTCTGTATCTCCGCGAATACACGTTTCGACAAACTTTCTTTCATTTCGTTGTAGACGCGCGATAAATTTCTGTCCGCACGGGCAAACGCCGCACTATTCTTCTTCATTCGCAAATACGCAGCATCACTCAAAGCAAATACAGGGGACGCAAACAACAATAATAATACTGCCGCAAGTAACTTCTTCATTATATGACCTCCATTAATAATCGTACCATTCACATACTAATGATATTATCGACCACGTATCTTTGCCCTTCCACGTGTAAGGCTTGGCCTTTGCGGTGAAAGTTCCCGGTCTGTCGTTTTTGTCTTCAGCGTTGTAGAGTTCGCCGGTCATCGTGATAATTCCTCCGCGCCGTGATACTTCCTGAACGTCCGCGTAATATACAGCTTCACCGTCTGCATGGTCAAAGTGATATGCTTTGCCGTCGAAATGTTCGTCATCTGTGCTCTCGTTCTTGAGGGTGCGCGCAAAATATTTCTTGACGGACTCGACAACAAATTTCTTGTCGATTATCGCAGAACCGTACGGGCAGTTTTTCACGGGGCAGTTCTTTATGCGGCTATTGTAGTTGTTGATGTAGTTGTGCCGTATCCCGAAATGTACGAGCTGTGAATTGTCGATGTCCTCGCCGAACTCATACATGCCCTGCTCTGTGAAGTTGCTGATGAACGTACTCATGCGCTTGAGTTCCGACGATGACGCACCGAACGACGCACTACAGAACATCATTACGCACACGAACGCAAGAATTACCTTCTTCATGCTGATTTTCGCCCCCTCATGTAGGACATAGCAATGAGCACTACAGCCGCCGCGATTAGTCCTCCCGCAATCAACGGACGGAATCTCACCCATGCCACCGCGATAACTACCAGCGACCACCTAGGCCAAGAAGGAACGCCACGAATCCTGACGCGCCTCCGACGATTGTGCCGAGAATAGGAATCACGTCAGCAATGACGCTCAACGGACGGAGTATTGTGCTCAACCCTGCCGCAACAAGCAGAACTCCCACGATGCGCAACGCCCAAGCCATGAAGTTGTTTGACGAACGAGCACCCTCGAACATTGCCGCGCTTCCATGTGTGCCCATTGAGAGCTTGCTGAACTTGTAGCCGTTCGACGCGGTGAATGGCTCGAATGTGTTTCGTATTACCTGAGCAATGATTGACACTGTTGCCGGAGGTGTCTGCTTGAAGGTTATGCGAACGTCCCCTATTTGCGGGCTTCCGGGATTCACTCCTATATATACTGTGCTTCCCTGCGCGTGAATGAGGTCAGAAGCAGAATATCCCCAGGGCGCGCTTATCATTCCCGACAATGTTTTGACATCAACGCTTTCTACGTTGACGGAAACAGCACCGCCGATTGAGTGTTTCAGGAAGTCAGGCAGAGTGTACGCACCGAAAGTAACATTCTGTGCCCATGTCGTTGTGTCCTCGATTGTCGTTATGGTAGTGTTGCGGTCGCGATATTCGGGATCCTTGAAGGCGTTTGAGTCTACCGGGCTTGATGTCCATGCGGGAGAATATGTGTATGTCGTGATTTTCTCTTCACCGCCGCCGAGTTTTTTCCGGGTTTCAGTGTGTGAATGTTCTTCATATTGATAGTACTCTGCTTCACGTTCAAGCATGACAGCTCTTGCGCTGACTCCGAAAAGTGTATCGCGTAAAATTTCTTGTGTGTCAGCAAGTCCTACAGCATGAATGACTTTGCCTTCAAGTGCGGGGTCTATCCTGCTGATGTCCGAAACGTCCTGCGTAACGAGTTCTGCTTCACCGATTGCGCCGGCTGTCCTGAAGGTGCGTCCCTCGTTCCACCATAAGAGCCATGTAGCCGCAATGATGAGGACTATTCCCGTTATGATTCCCCCGAAAGATTCGCCGAGACGGGAGAACCAGCCTTTGTATTCTGTTTCCGTGTAAGCCATAAGAAAGAATTACCTCCTGCGAAAAAATTTTTGAACACGAGAATTATACATTATGATAAAATCTCACGAGTAATAACAAAAATTTTTCGAGAAAGGATATTGACATGGCCGCTATAAATTTGTATAATGCCTCGTTGTCCACTCGTATAATCTAATTTCCACTGACAAAATAATATTTTCCCCCCTCGTGAGGTTCTGCCATGCTCTTTAACTCGTGGCAGTTCGCGGTGTTTCTTCCCGTCGTATTCGCGCTATACTGGGCACTCCCTCAAAAGTTCCGCGTGTACATCGTCCTCGTCGCAAGCTACTGGTTCTACATGTCGTGGAACGTGAAGTATGTTGTGCTGATTCTTTTCACGACGATAATCTCATACTTTGCCGCCCTCATG
>CAJOED010000101.1:2342-7792 GCA_905233335.1 uncultured Synergistales bacterium | reverse complement strand
GAATGCGTGAGTGTGAAAGAAATCCCCTGTCGTTAATGGCAGGGGGAATTCTGCTTCTACGGGCAAGGCATACATTCCTTCAGGAACTTGGCTAGAAATTCACAAAGCTCATCAATCCCCGCACGCTTCTCTGATGACGTTATCAGCGGCACATCATACGAATACATACCCGCCGCAACATATTCCGTCCGCATACTCTTCCACTTTCCGCGCGCAATTTTGTCCGCCTTCGTGAACACCACGAATATATTTTTCCCGTTCCCGCGTATATACTCTTGAAGTTCTTTGTCGTTCTTCAGCAGCCCATGCCGGAAGTCCACGAGATGACACACCAGCCGCAGTGCCTCACGCCCACGCATGTACGACGCTATGAGCTTCTGCCACTCGTTACGCTCCATCTTGCTCCGTGCCGCATAACCGTAGCCCGGAAGATCCACCAGCCGGAACTCTCCTGCCTCACGAACACTCACACGGTAGAAGTTGATGCTCCGGGTTTTGCCGGGAGTCTGTCCTGTCTTGGCCAGTTTCGCGGACAACAGCGCATTGATGAGCGATGACTTGCCGACGTTCGAGCGTCCTGCTATGGCGATTTCGGGGAGCGAGTTATCTTCGGGCAATAATTGACCCGGATTGAAACACGTGGCTTCAAGCCGGGCACTTGTGAAAATTCGTTCAGTCATGCAGTAAGTCTTTCAGCGAAATGTTCTTGTCGTTCACAAATTCAGGCGTGATGACTAACTTTCTGCCGTTCTTCTCGTTTTCGGGCATTGAGGGCAGCTCGTACTCAATATCAAGCATCAAGTTCTCCATGATTGAGCGCAAACCCCTTGCACCCGTCTTTTTCTGCACGGCAAGTTCTGCTATTCTGTCGAGGGCTTCAGGCGTGAACTCTAGCTTTACGTTGTCCATCTCGAAAATTTTGCTGTACTGCTTCACGAGCGCATTTTTCGGTTCCTGCAAAATCTTCACGAACGCTTCTTTGTCGAGTTCCTCAAGAGCCACGATTACGGGAATACGTCCGACAAGTTCGGGAATGAAGCCGTATGTTACGAGGTCTTCCGGCTGTGTCCTGCTCAAAATCTCGTAGCTTCCCGATTTCCGTGCAAGTTCACCGCCGAAACCTATAGACTTCTGCAGCTCCCTTCTCGCTACAATCGGTTCCAGCCCGTCAAAAGCTCCTCCGCAAATGAAGAGTATATTTTCGGTGTTAATCTGTATGAAGTCCTGATGAGGGTGCTTGCGTCCGCCTTTCGGGGGAATGTTCGAGATTGTGCCCTCAAGTATTTTCAGCAGAGCCTGCTGTACTCCCTCACCTGAAACATCACGGGTAATCGACGCTGACTCCGACTTGCGCGAAATTTTGTCGACCTCATCAAGATAGATTATTCCTCTTTCCGCCGCTTTCAGGTCATAGTCCGCCGCCTGCAGTAATCTCACGAGAATATTCTCTACGTCCTCACCGACATAGCCCGCCTCCGTGAGAGTCGTAGCATCCGCAATCGCAAAAGGTACGTTGAGTTTCCGCGCCAGTGTCTGTGCTATGAGGGTTTTCCCTGAACCCGTCGGCCCAAGCAGTAACACGTTGCTTTTCTGAAGTTCCACGTCAGGACTCCGCTGTTCCAGGTTGTTTCGCACTCTCTGGTAGTGGTTATACACCGCAACCGACACAACTTTTTTTGCCCGCGACTGCCCGATAACGTACTGATCCAAATACTCGCTCAATTCACGCGGCTTTATGCTGATGTTGTTATTGCGCGTAAAATACTGTTTCTGTGATGCTTGAGGCGGCATGTACGGCGTGAGTTCAGGTATCTCTAGCTGGGGAGGCATGTCCTGCTGCTGATGCCTTCCCGCCATCATGATACTGCACAACGCTATACACTGGTCGCAAATTCTGACGTTCCCGCCCGGCCCGTCGAACATGTCGTCAGCTTCCGCGCGAGTTTTCCCGCAGAACGAGCATTTGTCTTCTTCCGGCGGTGTTTTGTTTTTGTCGTTCGGCATTGCTTACCTTGCCTCTATGATTTTGTCGATAAGACCGTACTTCAGAGCCTCGTCCGCTGTCATGTAGTTATCACGGTCGGTATCACGCGCTATTGTGTCGTAATCCTGCCCCGTGTGCGACGCTAATATTCTGTTCATGCGTTCTTTCGTCTTGATTATGTTCTTGGCCTGTATCTCTATATCGCTGGCCTGACCCCGTGCTCCTCCCAAAGGCTGATGTATCATCACTTCCGCGTTCGGGAGTGCGAGACGTTTTCCCTTTGCACCGCCCGCAAGAAGTATAGCCGCCATACTCGCCGCAAGTCCGACGCATATAGTTGATACTTGGGGTTTGATGTACTGCATTGTGTCATATATCGCAAGCCCGGCAGTAACACTTCCTCCCGGACTGTTTATGTATATGTTAATGTCCTTGTCGGGGTCTTCGCTCTCAAGAAAAAGCATCTGAGCAACAATGGAATTAGCAACGTCATCAATGATTTCGGAGCCGAGAAAAATAATTCTGTCCTTCAACAGCCGGCTGTAGATGTCATAACTTCTTTCACCCCTGCCGGTCTGTTCTATGACGTATGGTATGTAATAAGCCATGTAGTGTTATTCTCCCTGTTTCTGTTCCTCTTCAGGTTTCGAGAGTTCAGCAACTTCCTTCACGTTCATGTGCGAAATCACGGTGTCGGCTACTTTGTCCCAGCGTAACTGGTCGCTCAATCTGTCGAGCTGGTCTTTGTTCTCGTAGAAGAATTTTGCCACGAAACCTTTTGACACATTAAGCTGTTCGGCTCGTCTGTCAAATTCTGCTTCAAAGTCTTCCTTCTCGATTCTGACATCGTATTTTTTCGCGAGTTCGTCAACAACCAGCGCGGTCTTTACGGCGATCTCTGCTCTTGTGCGCAAAAGATTTTCGTAACCCTTGCGGCCTTCTTCCGTATTAAGCCCGTATGCCTCATCAAGCGTTATGTTGTTGTCCTTTGCCCAGTGCTCGTCGTCGTGTCGCATTGCGTGCATCTGACGCTCTACGAACTTATCGGGAAGCTCAACCGTTGTTTTTCCCGCAACCATATCTATGGCTCTGTTCCGCAAGTCCGTAATGCTGTCTTCTGTTACCTGCTTTGTGATGTCATCGCGGAGTCTTGCCCTGAATGCTGCGTCGTCTTTGATGTCGGTGTTTTCGCCGAATACGTTTTTGTAGAACTCCTCATTCACTTCCGGCAGGACATACTCCGAAACCGTCTCTATCTTCATTTTGTAGCTTACGTGTTTCCCTGCGAGTGTTCTGTCGGCGTGGCCTTCTTCAACGTCGAACTTTGCGTATGCCTCATCACCTTTTGACTTCCCGATGAGGGCTTCTCTGACTTCCGCGCGTATTGTCGTGTCTGCAAGGTTGATTTTCTCGTGAGTGTGTTCTGGGCGGGGCTGTTCTGATTCTTCTGTGCCGTCGTCGTTGAGTGTTCTGATTGTCAGCTCGATGTCAACGAGATCCTCGTCCTGCACGGGGCGTTCCACCGGCTTTATGTCCGCTAACTGAATGCGTACACGTTTTGCGAGGCGGTCTACAGCGTCATCATTCACTTCCGTAACAACTTTCTCTATCTCCATGCCGTCGACTTCCGGGAGCGTAACTTCCGGCCTGACTTCAACAGTAAGCTCACAGATTACGTCCTTGCCTTCCTCTATTTTTTCCGTAACAGCAAGTGAGGGTGATTCTATCGGTTCAAGGTCGTAATCCTCGATAATCTGACGTAATTCGGTGTTCATGATTTTGTCGAGGGCTTCATTGTAGATTGCTTCTTTTCCGTAGCGCATTTCGAGCACAGAACGTTTTACGTGGCCTTTGCGGAAACCGGGAATGTTTACCTGCTGTGCTATTTCTGCGAGTGCTTTGTTGAGTGCTTTGGTGAATTCGCTGGCTTCGATTTCAAGTTTTATGCGTACGATATTTTTTTCCTGCCCCAGCAATTCTGTCTTCATTATGAACTCAGGACTCCTTTGTGTGATTACAAATTGCCCTGAACGTTTGACAGGGCATAAATATTTTGAGATTTTATCACAAAACGGGGGGGGTGTAAAAATTGCGCTTTGCTGTTAAGAATACAAGATGATACTTCGCTCAATTATGCTACATGAGAAAATTTACACCTGCACTATAATATTCTAATTCTCAAAGCAGGAGGAAAAATATTCATGAGCAAAATAGATGTTCCGTACAAAATATATCTTGAAGAAAGCGAAATTCCGTCGTCCTGGTACAACGTCAGAGCAGACATGAAGACAAAGCCCGCACCCCTCATTCACCCGGCAACCCTAAAACCTATGACGTTCGAGGACATGAGGCCGATATTCTGCGACGAACTCATACGCCAGGAACTCGACGACGACACCGCATATATACCCATTCCCGAAGAGATACTGAACTGCTACAAGATGTACAGACCTTCACCGCTGACACACGCCGTATTCCTCGAAAAATTACTCGACACACCCGCGCACATCTTCTACAAATTCGAGGGCAATAATACATCAGGCTCACACAAACTCAATTCGGCAATGGCTCAGGCTTATTACGCAAAACAGCAGGGCTTGAAGGGCGTAACGACAGAAACAGGAGCAGGGCAGTGGGGCACAGCGTTATCAATGGCATGTTCTCTTTTCGGACTTGACTGCAAAGTCTTCATGGTAAAAGTTTCGTACGAACAGAAGCCTTTTCGCCGCGAGGTAATGAGGACATACGGAGCCAGCGTAACTCCTTCACCGTCAATGGAGACAGAAGCAGGGCGCAAAATCAACGCTGAACACCCCGGCACAACCGGCTCACTTGGGTGCGCGATAAGTGAGGCCGTAGAGGTTGCTGCTTCTACGGAAGGTTATCGCTACGTTCTTGGGAGCGTTCTGAATCAGGTGCTTCTTCACCAGTCAATAATCGGACTTGAGACAAAGAAAGCGTGTGAGAAGTACGGCATCAAACCCGACATCATCATCGGCTGTGCTGGAGGCGGCTCGAATTTGGGCGGACTGATTTCTCCGTTCATGGGCGAAAAATTGAGGGGCGAGGCTGACTATCAGTTTATCGCTGTTGAACCTGCAAGCTGTCCGAGCTTCACACGCGGGAAATTCGCCTACGATTTCTGCGACACGGGGAAGGTCTGCCCGATGGCGAAAATGTACACACTCGGCCATGACTTCATACCGTCGGCGAATCATGCGGGAGGGTTACGCTATCACGGAATGAGCAGCATACTATCACAGCTCTATCATGAAGGGCTCATGGAGGCTCGTGCGGTGGAACAGACAGCAGTGTTCGAGGCCGCTACGATGTTCGCGCGTGTTGAGGGAATTCTGCCGGCACCGGAGAGTTCTCACGCAATACGTGCAGCGATCGATGAGGCTCTGAAGTGCAAAGAAACCGGCGAGGAAAAGACGATAATTTTCGGGCTTACGGGCACGGGGTA
>CAJOED010000101.1:0-2251 GCA_905233335.1 uncultured Synergistales bacterium | reverse complement strand
GCGGGCATTCCGAACGTGAACAAGTAAGAGAGTTTTGCGGCAGGCTGTCGGTGTGTGATGACCTGCCTTTTTCGTGAACTAATAGCCTATACGACGCGATAAATTCCTCACGCACTTTTCGAGCCATGAGGGGACGTACTTTCTCAAACTCATGGGAGCATAAGCAATTACTTTTCGGAACAGGCTTTTTCTAAACGGATCTGCATTCCCGGCTTTCTTGTATGCCGCAGAAAATCTCGCTGATGTCTTCATGAGGCAGAACATTATCATAGTTTCATCAAAAATATTCATTCCTTTTTTCGGCGGTGTCTGTATGTCCTGTAATTTCACTATATCAGACTTTATAACATAAGTGCCGTCATTACGTTGTTGTTTCTGTGTCCTTATCTCTGCTGCTTCTCCCAAAATATCCCTGATGTCAGCAGTGAAACCTTTGCGCCATATGACCATAGAATTTTCACCCCCGCTCGTAATGTTCCACTGATGCATACCGTACTCAAGTTCATACACTGATTCGTTCTCATGATGTATCAGCCGGACAGTTCCGCCGATTTTTGCAACTTTCAGCATCTCGAATATGCCCGTAAAAGGATCGTAGCAGTGGTCGAGAGCGTTACTCATTCTGACAATATCAAAGCTGTTTTCAGGGAATTTATCGGTGAGGCGTTCTACAAAAGCAAATTCGGTTTCTACGTAGGGTTTCAGGCCAAACATGGAGTTGAGCATAGCATAAGCCCCTGCAAGTACATCACACGAGCGTAATGTTACCGTATGTCCTTCTTCAGGCGAAAGAGAACCTACAGCGCAAATTCTGGATGAACCGACATCAAGCACCATAGGATTCGGATATATGGCGAGCAAATCACGTTCTGAAAATATGCGGTTCATAGTCTGCTGTTCAAGATTGCGACGTGGAGCATTCTTAATTCTGTTGTATGAGGAAAGAAATTCTGACTCAAGGGACATGATATATTTTTCGGAAAATGAACGTATTGCGGCCTCGTCAAATTCAAGCGGAGATTTTACCAGCATGATATAACCTCCTGAAATGAACGGGTGATTTTATGCGTGAGAGGGTTTGTTGTTACATAAGTAGCAAAGAAGAGCCGTGAGCCGTGAGCCGTGAGCCATTATACAAATTCTGCATGATTTATGTCAATCCTTTCTTGTAGAATTTATTGTGAAGATGATTATAACATAATGGGCAGATTATCCCGGCGAAATCAACCTGCCCTTGTTACATCAGCGTGTCGGTATTATCTCCAGCCAGTAACCGTCCGGATCCTGAATAAAATATATTCCCATCGCGGGATTCTCAAAGCATATACAGCCCATCTCGCTGTGAAGTTTATGCGCCGCGTCGAAATCATCAACCCTGAATGCCAAGTGAAACTCCTCTTCTCCGATGTCGTACTTTCCCGGGTGAGAAGAAAGCCACGTAAGCTCAAGCTCGAACTCTGACTCGTCGTTACCGATGTATACGATGATGAATGATCCGTCGGGAGCTGTCTTGCGGCGTTTTTCCGTGAGACCGAGTGCTTTGCTGTAGAACTCAAGCGAGCGTGTGAGGTCCTGCACGTTGTAATTCTCGTGAATCATCTTGAACTTCATAATGTCATATCCTCCTGACAGCCTGAAATGTTTTCAAAGTATAGCATGTGCTAAAATTCTACAAAAATTTTTTATTAAGTAGGAATGAATTTTTTTATGCACGAACAAAATGCTAATCACATTCGCAACTTGGCCATAGTTGCACACATAGATCACGGCAAGACCACGCTCATAGATTCGATATTCAGAGCCGCACAGACATTCGCAGCACACACACAAGTCGCCGAGCGCGTCATGGACAACAACCCGCTAGAACGTGAACGCGGAATAACAATCAGGAGCAAGCCATGCACAGTCGAATGGAACGGCTACCTCATCAACATAATAGACACACCCGGACACGCTGATTTTTCGGGGGAAGTCGAACGCATACTCTCCACCGTCGACAGCGTTATTCTTATCGTTGACGCTAATGAAGGGCCTATGCCGCAGACCCGTTACGTGTTACAGCACGCGTTATCAATCGGAATGAGGCCGTTAGTCTTCATCAACAAGGTAGACCGTGAAGGAGCAGACCCGACGCGGGCACTCAACCTTACGTTCGATCTGTTCTTTGAGCTTGGAGCAAGTGATGAGCAGGCTGATTTTCCCGTTCTTTACGGTTCGGGGCTTAACGGTTGGGCAGTGAAGGACCTCAACG
>CAJOED010000100.1 GCA_905233335.1 uncultured Synergistales bacterium | reverse complement strand
TGGTGGGTGATAGAAGAATCGAACTTCTGACCTCTTCCGTGTCAAGGAAGCGTTCTACCTCTGAACTAACCACCCAAAAGCAAAACGCAGAGTATAATAACAAAAATAATTTTTTTGTCAATTCACGAGGCACACGCAAAATTAAAGTTTGCAAATGTGAGGCCGATAAATAACACGTGAGGGCAGGGAAGCCAAAAGACACTGCAAGGGAATGCAGCACGAGACAAAATTTTTTAGAGAGACGGGCTGAATCCCCGTTTGCAGGAGGCTAATACACAATGAGGATTTATCACAACATACCAGCAACAACAGCATACAATGCTCTGAACGCGACGAACAACGCGATGGAGAAGACGATCCAGAAACTTTCTACGGGCTTGCGCATCAACTCGGCAGCTGACGACGCAGCAGGGTTCGCAATCAGTGAGAAAATGCGTTCACAGATCTCCGGCCTTGAGCTTGCTATCAGGAACACACAGGACGCTACGTCAATGCTCCAGACAGCAGAAGGCGCACTCGGCGAAACGAACTCAATGCTCCAGAGAATGCGCGAACTTGCAGTGCAGGCAAGCAACGACACACTGACATCGCAGGACAGAAGCTATATACAGCTCGAAATCGACCAGCTCGCGGATCAGATTAACAGGATAGCTAACACGACACAGTTCAACAAGAAGCGTTTGCTCGACGGCTCATCAGCAGGCATTACGTCATCAAGCAGCCTTGATGTGAAAGCATACGTGAAAGGTTCTCTGCGTGAACTTGACCAGTTCGGACAGAAAAAATCTTTTGAGGGGAACTACAAAATTCAGGTTACTGTTGACCCCAACCAGACAGGTTCCGGCCAAGTGCAGAAGTCATCAATCATGACAATCAAGCACCCGAATGTCATCACTAACACAGAGATAAACACCGGCGACGGCGTTACGAAAGTTACGGTTGATAATCTTCCGGCGGCTGATTACGAGGTTACAGCAAACACAACACCGGCAGAAGCAGGAGCATCAATCGTAGGCACATACGGTTTTGCGGATTCTACAACGGGAGATACTATTCTCTCGGACGGTTTGAGCCTCTTCACGGCGGACGCTTCTACGTCATTGAACAACGCAAGCATTTTGTTCGAGGTCGTTTCTGTCGGTGATGATACAGTTACGCTCAAAGCACAGTCGAACATTCTCGGCGTTGACGGGACAATCAGCAATGCAGTGCGCGAAAACATCATCATCACGAGCGGCGCGGACAACCCCACTGACCTTTCGGATCTCGTCGGCCAGGCAATAACTGATGACGCGGGCTACACACCTTCATTCACACTGTCGTACACAGCAGACTCTGCAGTGAACTTCTCGACGGGCGCAAAATTCGTCCTCAACGTTGTGGGGGCTGGCGGAGATATTGACAGCAACGCAGACACAGCAGACGTAACGCCCGACTTGGCAATAACAGTAAGCGGCAAAATGGACACAAAATGGCCGTATGACTGGGAAGGCGAAACGAACGACAGCGGCGATTATACAGTGTCAAAAGACCTGAGCTACAACCTGAACAGTGAAGCGTGCCAGAAAAAAGACCTGCATTTCCGCAATTTCTTTGTGAATACGGAGAACGGAAGCGTGTATGAAGGCGATATAATCCTCACGACAGACGATAAATTCAGCGCGGACACCATAACAGACGGCGATGCTCTCGCGAAATTCACAGCCGCGTACATCGGCAAAACCGCAACAGGCGACACGAAACTCCGCGACCTCAATACATTCTGGAACAAGTCCGGCGTATTCATGCTCGACAGCCCGCAGACAATCACGATTACCCAGGGCGACGGGAAGTCAACGGAAGTTACTCTGTACGCAACCGATACGCTGAACGAGTTACGCGCAAAGTTCAACGACGCAATCGCTAATGGGCTTGGCCAGATCCAGTACGTCGACGGAAATTATGCGGACAAGTTCTGCACGTTCGTAGAGGAAGACACAAAGAAGCCCCAGGGCATTGAGACAGTTGCGGGAACGTTCATTTTCCGTTCACTTCTTGCGGGCGGCGACGGAGATCTCACGTTCAGCGGCGACGAAGACCTCATCAACACATTCGCGCTTAACTTCGTACAGGAAAGCACAACATCAGCATTCAGGGCATCAATATATGACGCTCACACGGGAACGCCGGTTGTTACGAACGTGAAAGTTGCGGGCAACAGGTTAGTGGGAGTGCTTCACCCGAATGTAGATCTTGAGTTCAGCGCAACGGCAAACATCAAGGCAACATGGAGCGAGGGAGAAGATAACTTCCTGCTCACGTCCGACAGCGATATTTACGAGGCAACAATTCACATCGTGGACAGCTCGACCGTCTTCCAGATCGGAGCAAACGAGGGAGAAGACATAGCGATAGACATCGGCAACATGTCAGCAGGTGCACTCGGTGTTACGAACATCAACGTAGCAACACGCGAAACAGCAACAAAGGCAATCGGGCAGATCGACGCGGCAATCAACAAGGTGTCAACACAGCGCGCAAAAATCGGAGCTTACCAGAACGCTCTCGAATACACCAGCGAGAACTTGACGACGACGATGGCGAACTTGACAGCAGCAGAGAGCCGCATAAGGGACGCAGACATGGCAGAAACGATGATGGAATTTGTGAAGCTGCAGATACTCAACCAGTCGGGAACGTCAATGCTTGCACAGGCAAACCAGCTCCCGCAGTCAGTTTTGAGTCTGTTACAGTAACAGCAGAAATTTTCACACATATAAAACTCCAACCCATAAAGATCCGGGGAATTTCTCCGGGTCTTTTTTGTTGTTCATGTTGTATAATACTTGCATTCATTCAAATTTTTCACAAACTGGAGGAATTTTTATTATGGCTGTACGAGTTGCTATTAACGGCTTCGGGCGCATCGGCCGTCTTGCTTTCCGTCAGATGTTCGACGCGGAGGGCTATGAAGTTGTCGCGATTAATGACCTTGTCGCACCGAAAATGCTTGCTCATCTTCTCAAGTTCGACACAACTCACGGACGCTACGGGAAAAAAGTAGAGTTCAACGACGAGAAAGGCACAATCACAGTAGACGGAAAAGAAATCACCATCTACGCGAAACCCAAAGCAGAAGAACTCCCCTGGGGAGAACTGAAGATTGATGTAGTTCTTGAGTGCTCCGGGTTCTATGCGTCAAAGGCAAAGGCAGAAGCTCACATCAAAGCCGGCGCACGCAAAGTCGTAATTTCCGCCCCTGCAGGGAATGACCTTCCGACAGTCGTATTCAACGTCAATCACAAGACACTGAAGCCCACCGACACGATCATTTCTGCGGCATCATGCACAACGAACTGCCTCGCACCGATGGCAAAGGCTCTCAATGACCTCGCGCCCATCGTATCAGGCTTCATGACGACAGTTCACGCTTACACCGGCGACCAGATGATTCTTGACGGCCCTCACCGCAAGGGTGATTTACGTCGTGCACGCGCGGCGGCCTGCAACATCGTCCCGAACTCAACGGGTGCGGCTAAGGCTATCGGTCTCGTAATCCCGGAACTTGCCGGCAAACTTGACGGAGCAGCACAGAGAGTCCCGACACCGACAGGCTCAACAACAATTCTTGATGCGGTCGTGAAAGGAACAGTAACAAAAGAGCAGGTCAACGCACAAATGAAGGCAGAAGAGACAGAGAGTTTCGAGTACAACACCGACGAGATAGTCTCTTCCGACATCATCGACAGCACAGCAGGCTCAATTTTCGACGCAACACAGACAAAGTGCAAGCCGGTTGGAGACGACATGACGCTTGTACAGGTTGTGTCATGGTACGACAACGAGAACAGCTACACCAGCCAGATGGTACGCACAATAAAGTACTTCTCCGAACTTAAGTAGCATTCACGAAATTTTTATGCTCCTGCTCGTTATACGGGCGGGGGCTTTTTTGTTGCGCTATAATTACGTTCACACATTAACATTCAGGAGATGAGTATTTTTCTATGAAACTGCTTCTTGCCCTGCTTGGATTTCTGTCGTCCGTAATTTTATGTTCTGTCCTTCACGTCGCAAGCTCTATGTTCATTCCGCTGGTCATAGCATGGTTCATTCTCCAGATGTTAAGACCCGTCATCAAGATAGCACAAACTCTGAAATTCAACGCATGGTGGAGCGTCATTCTCGTGTTCTCTGTGCTGGCAATTATCGGTCTTGCGGGATTCAAGTTCATAGCGGCGCAGTTCGTGGAATTTGCTCATGTCTACGATATGTATTCAGAGAAATTAATAGAGTGGTTCGTGCGTGTAATGGAAATGTTCAGCATACCGCCGGAAGCCGTGAAAAATTTTGACTGGCTCGGAATGTTACGGGATAATGCCCGAAATATCTCGTCCCTCATTATCGCGTTCGCAAGCAAATTCGTATTGACGTTCGTATTCTTGATGTTCATGCTGGTAGAAGCACCGTATCTTGAGGAGAAAATCGAAAAGGCATTCGGGAGAAATTCACCGCGCGTGAAAAAAATACTCTCCACTATCTCCGAACAGGTCAGCCAGTACTTGAGCGCATTAACCCTGATAAGTTTTGCTACGGGCGTATGTGCATGGATTGTGCTGATGATTTTGGGCGTGAGGCTGGCGGCAGGCTGGGGAGTTCTTACGTTCCTCCTGAACTACATTCCGACGGTGGGATCAATCATTGCGACGTTTCCTCCCGTGATAATGGCTATCATTCAGTTTTCGCCGGGACTGTTCACGCCGATGCTGGTGCTTCTGCTTCTGACGGCCATACAGGTAACAATCGGCAACATCATAACCCCGAAAGTTATGGGCGACAGGCTCGGAGTAAGCCCCGTAGTGATACTTCTCTCGTTACTGCTTTGGGGAATGATATGGGGCATACCGGGAGCATTATTATCAACGCCGATAGTATCAATCATCAAGATAATATGCGAGAACATTCCTGTACTGCACCCGATAGCAGTATTAATAGGGAGCGGGGAATCTGTGCGGAAAATCCCCGTGAAGAGTCCGGCTGTAGAAGAAGTTGTTGCGTCGGTGAAGAAGAAATTTGAGCAGACAGCAAAGAAAGTGAAAAAGGGAAAGTGATAGAATTACGGCCAACGATAGCGGGGA
This sequence comes from uncultured Synergistales bacterium, assembly GCA_905233335.1. Classification (GTDB taxonomy): domain Bacteria; phylum Synergistota; class Synergistia; order Synergistales; family Aminobacteriaceae; genus JAFUXM01. The sequence goes on along the minus strand of CAJOED010000100.1, from coordinate 352 downwards.
GTGAAGGCTCCGGCTGGTGATGAGGCTGTTGCGTTGGTGAAGAAAAAGGGAGAGATAGAATTACGGCTTCCCATAACTATAGCGGAGGGGTGAAAGCTCCGGCTGTTGATGAGGCTGTTGCGTTGGTGAAGAAAAAAGGAAAGAGATAAAATTACGGCTTGACGAATTACGACACAATCACTAAAATATTCCCCGTTGCTTTACGGCGGTATAGCCAAGTGGTAAGGCAGAGGACTGCAAATCCTTTACCCCCAGTTCGAATCTGGGTGCCGCCTCCATAAGTCTCACCTCACAAATTACCCTTCTTTCTGTTGCATGACTTGCATAGTATCTGGCAGTTTTCCGGCGTTGT
>CAJOED010000099.1 GCA_905233335.1 uncultured Synergistales bacterium | reverse complement strand
CTCTTAAGGAGGAGTTATCATGAAGAAGTTAGTAGTAGTTCTTGCGCTCGTAGTATTTTCGGCAGTGGCGGCATTTGCTGACGTTCAGGATTTCGGAGCATACACGATTGATGTTGCTGACGGCTGGTCATCAAGCGTTGACGGCGAGACGGCTGTATTCCTGAAGGATGACAACACCGCGTCAATGACAATCACATACGCCGACACAGACGACGCATCAATGCAGGAGCTTGCGGACGGATTCGTCGAGGCACTCGGCGCACGGAACCTCAAGAACAACAGCGGCACATACACGTTCCAGATGACGAACGCGAACGGTGTAGACAGTGAATGCTACCTCATGGGCGAGGACGGAAAGTACTGCCTCATAGTAGTAACCGGCAAAGAGAACGCACCCGATGATGTGAGTGCAATGATGGATTCGCTCACGGAGCATTAACCGCTTTTCGGGGAGTTCGGGAGAAATTCCGGCTCTCCGTTTTTCGTAGTCGTATATAATGGAATGGCAGAAAGGAGCATGAAGCCTTTGAAGAAAATTATTTTTTGTGTTGCTGTCATTTCGTTATTCTTCACTTTCTCAATTTCTGAAGCAAAGGTTGTCGACAAGAAAAATTTTTACCGTTCACTGTCATCACGTTTGAGCAGGAACAGAGAAGACTACAGCCACCTCACCGACTACGAGTTCGCTAATTTCCGCATGGTAACGACAACAGGAATCGAGCCCGGAAAACTTTACCGCTCATCATCTCCCGTGAAGCCGCTCATCAAACGTAACACTATCGCCGACAACGCCTCACGTAAAGCCCAAGTGCGGACGTTCATAAATCTCTCCGACAAGTACAGCAGCCTTCAGGGGTACAAAGGATTTTCGGAAAGCTATTACTCGACGCAAAAAATAATCTGCCTCAAACTGAACACAAAATACAGGTCGAAAATTTTTCAGGCAGGTGTTGCGCGTGCTGTGAACTTCATGGCAAACAATGAGCCTCCGTACCTAGTTCATTGTGATGTTGGCAAGGACAGGAGCGGGATATTCTGCGCGATAATTGAGAGCCTCATGGGAGCTTCATGGGACGAGATAGAGAGGGACTACATGATTTCTTTCTACAATTATTTTGGTATATCGCCCGGCAGTGATGAGTATGAATTTGTTGCCGATAACGAAATCAGAGCATTCCTTCCTGCAACCTTGGGAGTGAAAGACATCAGGAACGTAAATTTGTATGCGGCGGCTCGTCGTTATCTTTTGAGGATAGGAGTTAGGATAGAGGACATTAATTTGTTGGAGCAGAAATTAAATAACAATCGCAAAAAATTTCTTTTTATGAGATAATCAACTCAATAAATCCATTTCAATAATTCTTGCAGGTGGTCAGAGAAAAATAATTTCGCCCGTCTGCTTAAACCAGAAAGGAGCTTTGCATAATACATGATTCAGAGATTACACCGAAGCGACTTAGGAAATTCCCTCAGGACGCTTATGGAGAATGATCCCGCCTTCCGACCCGTAGCCTACTTCTCTATGGAAGTCGGCCTCAAAGAGTCTATCCCGACATATTCCGGGGGACTTGGTGTGTTGGCGGGCGACATCCTGAAGAGTGCCGCAGATTTAGGTGTACCGATGGCAGGTGTTACGCTGCTTTACCGCAAAGGATATTTTGTGCAGGAGTTCAACCAGGACGACTGGCAGAGAGAAAAACCGGTAGTATGGGATCCCTCAAAGGAACTCACACTTCTCCCGAACAGAATATCAATCACCATTCAGGGACGCGAGATACAAGTGGGCGTTTGGGTCTATGAGTGCATCGGCGCAACCGGCTATCCACTTCCGATATACTTCCTTGATACCGATTTCGAGCCTAACCACCCGGACGACAGAAAATTATGCTGGTATCTCTACGGCGGCGACAACCGCTACAGACTGTGCCAGGAGTTTATACTTGGTGTCGGCGGCTTGAGAATGCTTCGTGCACTCGGCTACATGAACATCGACACGTTCCACCTCAATGAAGGCCACGCTGGATTCCTGACGCTCGAACTCATGCGCGAACTCGGCTACTATGACCCCGACAGAATACGTGAGCAGGTTGTTTTCACGACGCATACTCCCGTCCCTGCCGGACATGACTATTTCGATTTCGGCATGATTGATGACGTTTTCCCCGCCGACGCAAAAGCAACAATCCATAAGATGATACCCGACAAACCAGGCGTATCAATGACGGAACTTGGCCTCCGCTATAGCCGATACATTAACGGTGTCGCGAAAAAGCACGCGGAAGTCAGCAACGCAATGTTCAAGATGGAGACGGTTGACTGGGTAACGAACGGTATTCACCCGACGACGTGGATCAGTTCGGGAATGCGCAAGCTCTACAATAAGCATATTCCGGGATGGGAGCTTGACCCCGGGCGGCTTGTTCAGGCACTCACGATCCCGAAAGATGAAGTATGGGCGGCACATCAAGCGTCGAAACTCCGTCTGTTTGCGCGTGTCCTCGAAACCAACGGCGTACAGCTTGACCCCGATGTATTGACACTTGGCTTTGCGAGAAGGGCGGCAACGTACAAGAGAGCAGACTTGCTGCTGACGGACATAGAACGCCTCAAGAAGATAGCGGGCGGGAAAAAAGTACAGTTCATTTTCGCAGGAAAATCACACCCGCACGACGACGGCGGAAAGAGATTACTCCAGAAAATCCGCAAGGCCTCGCATGACCTGAAGAATGAAGTGCCCATAGTGTTCATTGACAATTACAACATGGAGATAGCTTCACTTCTCACTCAGGGTGTCGACGTATGGCTGAATACTCCCGTACGGCCAAGAGAAGCAAGCGGTACTTCCGGCATGAAGTGCGCAATGAACGGCATCATGAATTTCTCTGTTCTTGACGGCTGGTGGATTGAGGGCTGGATCGAGGACGTAACCGGCTGGTCAATCGGCCCCGAACCGACAGAAACAGAAGCAGATGCGCACTATGACGAAAATCTCGACGCAATAGACCTCTACGAGAAACTTGAGAAAAAGGTCATCCCGACTTACTACAAGAATCACGATAAGTGGGTTGACATGATGAGACACACAATAGCCCTTGATGCGAGCTTCTTCAACACACACCGCGTAGTTCGCGAGTATGCCGCAAAGGCGTATTCAATCGACTTCAGGGGAATGTAAAAATTAGCAGTGAAAGGAATGTAGTTTAGTAGTATGACTAAAAGCGGTAGTGCTGTAAAAGTATTGTTTGTAACAACAGAGCTTGCACCGTTCTCAAAGGTCGGTGGGCTTGGCGATGTTGCCGGCTCTCTCCCGAAGGCTTTGCGTCAGGCGGGCGTTGATGTTCGCGTAGTAACTCCTGCCTGGCCTGGAGTGCTTGAGAGGGTTGCGGCTTCCGGCCTGAAAACTACAACGGTAAAGACAAAAGTATATGCGGCGTATGACTGGCGTATACATTCTGCAACGGTCATCAAAGCGGACGTGAAAGGCGTAACGACGTATTTCCTGAAGGCTGAAGATTACTCCGGCGATATGTACCCTTCACAGCTGAATTTCTGGACTGCTTCACCGTTTGCTGTATTCTGTATGCAGGCTCTTGAGCTGAAGGACGCTATAGACTGGGAACCCGATATATACCACTGCCACGACTGGACATCGGCATTTCTCCCCTGCGCTCTTGCGTGGCACAGACACTATCGCCAGACCGGCGGAAAAAGCATCATGACCCTTCATAACGTCGCGTATCAGGGAATATTTGAGCCTTCACCGTTCCTTGAGGCATCCGGGCTTGAGCCGTGGAGTTTCAGCTCATCGACGATGGAGTTTTACGGGCAGGTGAACTTGCTGAAGGGCGGAATAGTGGCGGCTACGGCTGTGAGTACGGTATCACCGACATATGCGGGCGAAATTCAGACGTACGAATCGACGCGCGAACTTTCCGGGATACTCTACCAGCAGAGAAGCAAATTACGCGGCATACTGAACGGGCTTGATGTCAGCTTCTGGAACCCCACGAGCGATAAAGCAATCCCCGCAAAATTCAGCGCAAAAGACCTCAAAGGCAAAGCGGCGTGCAAGAAAGAATTATTACAGCGTGCAGGCTTTGACCCGGAAACAAATGCTCCCGTTATCGTGTGCGTGAGTCGTCTTGTCGAACAGAAAGGCTTTGACATGGTATTCAACGCGGCACATCAGATAGCTGAAACCGGCGCAAAACTTCTCATTTTGGGTTCAGGCAATGACTGGATCGAGAACGGAATAATCAAGGCTTCGGAGGAAAATCCGCAGAGTATCAAGCTCTTCAAGGGTTACGATGAGCCTTTGTCGCACCTTATGTACGCGGGCGGAGATATATTCCTGATGCCGTCAGTGTTTGAGCCTTGCGGGTTGAGCCAGATGATTTCTATGCGTTACGGGACTGTTCCTGTGGTGCGTGAGGTCGGCGGCCTGAAAGATACTGTGTTCGATGTTGACAGACCCGAAGGCGGAAACGGCTTTACGTTCCAGACGTGTGATGTTGACGGAATGATGTGGGCATTGAGGCGTGCAGTTGACCGCTACAACAACAACAAAGACGCGTGGAAGAACATCATGCTTGAAGGAATGCGGGAAGATTTCACGTGGGACAAGTCAGCCGGTCTCTACAAGGAAATGTACGAGGATTTAATGCAGTAGTGGAAATTATGCCCCTTGTGTGAGTTTTGCAGGGGGCATTGTTATATAAAAAGGAGGTTAAGTTTCAATCATGTACACAGGCAAACACGGAAGAGTGTTAGGTATCGTAATGGCCGGCGGAAAAGGCGAACGCTTGATGCCTCTCACGAAATACCGCGCAAAACCTGCAGTTTACTTCGCCGCAAAGTATCGTATCATTGATTTCGCACTCTCCAACCTCATCAACAGCGGGATTTATTCAGTTTACGTCCTGACACAGTTCAAGAGCCAGTCTCTTAGTGAACACATTGAACGCGGCTGGCAGTTCGGAGGAGCTATGAGGGGTCGTGATTTCTTTGTTACGACTATCCCGGCGCAGATGTGGAGCGGTGAGCACTGGTATCAGGGGACAGCAGACGCAGTATATCAGGCCAAGCACATGATAACGCGCTACAGGGCTGACAGAGTGTGCATATTTGCAGCGGATCACATCTACAAGATGGACGTTGACCAGATGATAGGCTGGCACATGGCACAGCACGCGGATGTAACGATTGCCGCTAATGTAGTACCTGTTGCGGACGCTACGGAGTTCGGGTGCATCAAGACGGACAAGAACGGCAGAATCATCGAGTTCATGGAGAAGCCGAAGAACCCGCCTGAAATCCCCGGCAGACCTGGCTACTCGTATGTGTCGATGGGAAATTACGTTTTCGAGCGAAAAGTTCTTGAGGAAGCACTCGACGACGACGCAATGAAGGAAGAGACGAGTCATGATTTCGGCAAGGACATAATCCCGGATCTTGTTGCGCACGGCATGAAGGTATGTGCATATGACTTCTCGACGAACATACTTCCGCACCCGTCAGCGGAGACGGAGCTTGTTCACCAGTGGAGGACGGACAAACCTTACTGGCGCGATGTCGGGACGCTCAAAGCATACTGGCAGGCGCACATGGAACTCATCGGGCACGAGTCAGAAATGACGCTGTACAACCCGATGTGGCCGATTAGGACGGTATCCTACGGAGATCCCCCTTCGTACTGCTATCCTGACAGCGGGCATTCGGTCAATATCGACAGAGTTATGCTCTCTGAGGGAAGCAGGATTTTCGGAGCGGACGTAACGAACTCGGTTTTGGCGCGCAACTGCCTCATTCAGGCTGGAAGCGTTGTTGAGGAGAGCATCATCGGGCACGACGTAGTGATCGGGCGCAACTGCCACATCAAGAGGGCAATCATCGACGGGCATAACATCATCCCGGACGGCACAGTAATCGGTGAAGACCCTGAAGTCGACGCAAAGAATTATTACGTTGACCCGAAATCAG
>CAJOED010000098.1 GCA_905233335.1 uncultured Synergistales bacterium | reverse complement strand
TGAAATGTGAGTGAGGACGAGATAACTTAATCAAGAACAAGGCAGGCTAACTACTAACAAAGTTATGAGGAGGAGGCATTTGGTAATAATGAATTTATATAGTCTATAGTAAAGTCAAAACCCCTCCGCAAAAAACAGAGGGGCTACAATATTTCTAGTCGTATTCGAGATACGCACCCTTCATGGGACTCGCAGCTAACTCACTGAACAGCCGCAATACTCCACTCTTGTACTTTTTCGCGCGGGGCTTCCACGACTTTTTGCGTTCGGCAAGAATCGCGTCCATCTCTTCAGGAGTTTTTCTCTCACCCTTTACACCGATAATGTTCAGTTTGCGGGCGAAAACATCAAGCTCTATCACGTCGCCTTCCTCAACGAGTGCAATAGGCCCTCCTGCTGCTGCTTCCGGCGAACAATGACCGATTACCGGCCCTGTCGACGCTCCCGAAAACCTCCCGTCCGTAATCAGCGCAATAGCCCGGCCAAGTTCCTTATCCGAACTTATTGCTTCGGACGTGTAGAACATCTCCGGCATTCCCGAACCTTTCGGCCCCTCATAACGAATGAATACCGCGTCGCCTTTCTGCACTTTGTGATGAAGTACTGCGTCGAGGCATTCGCGAGCATTGAGTACAGCCTTATACATTTCCGGCGGGCATGCTGTGTGCTTGATGTCCGCTCCTTCAGGCGCAAGATTCCCTTTGAGGACTGCTATGCTTCCTTCAGTGCCGATTGCTTTATCGTACGGGCGTATGATGTCTTCTTTCGTGATTGATATTCCGTATTTCTTGTTGGCCTCATCAAGCCATTTCTGACAGCGTTCGTAAAATCCGTTCGCTTTGAGTTCGTCGAGGTTTTCTCCGAGAGTTTTCCCGGTGATTGTCTTTGCGTCAAGGTGAAGGACTCCGCGAATTTCCTCCATGATTGCCGGAACACCGCCAGCATAATAGAAGAACTCCGCCGGCCATTTCCCAGCAGGACGTAAATCAAGTAAGTAGTGTGCGCCCCTGTGAAGTCTGTCGAACGTATCGCCCGTAATCGTTAGTCCGTATTCGTGAGCGATTGCCGGAAGGTGAAGAAGGCAGTTCGTGCTCCCGGAAATTGCCGCGTGTACCATGATAGCGTTTTCGAGGCTGTCCATTGTTACGATGTCGGAAGGTTTCACGCCCTCAAGTGCAAGTTCTACGGCTCGTTTTCCTGCGTTGTATGCGTACTGTTTCAGGTCGGGGCTTGTTGCCGGGAGTAATGCGCTTCCGGGAAGTGATAGTCCGAGAGCTTCCGCCATAATCTGCAGGGTTGACGCTGTACCGATAAAGCTACATGCACCGCATGAGGGACAAGCATTTTCTTTTGCCCACTGCAATTTTGCCTCGTCGATTTCTCCGCGCTCGAACTTGGCCGAATACATGCCGAGCTGTTCAAGTGTCAGCAAGTCGGGGCCTGCGCTCATTGTGCCGCCTGTTACCATTATGGACGGGATATTCACACGAGCCATGCCGATTAAGTTTCCGGGCATACCCTTATCGCATGATGCTATGAACACTCCGCCGTCAAAAGGTGTTGCGTTTGCGTGTATCTCTATCATGTTCGCAATCATCTCACGGCTCGCAAGCGAAAAGTTGATGCCGTCGTGCCCCTGGCTTTCACCGTCGCAAATGTCCGTGCAGAAATACCGCGCTCCATAGCCGCCCGCGTCATGAACTCCACGTCGTACTTCCTTCACCAGCTCGAACAAGTGTCCGCTTCCGGGGTGGCTGTCTCCTGCAGTGCTCTCTATGATTATCTGCGGCTTGTCGAGGTCTTCAGGTTTCCAGCCCGTGCCGATGCGTAAGGGGTCAAGTTCGGGCGCAAGTTTCCGTAATTTTTGGCTCGCAAGTTCCATAGTGTTATTACCTCCTTCATATTATTTTTCTGTATACCACTGGGCAGAAATACCAAGCTCCGCCGCCTTCTTCTTCACAAAGTTTTTCGTTCTGTCGGTTATAGGTTCATCACGAGACCAGCCGTTAGTCTCTATGCGCGTAATTATTCCGTTTTCGTGCGTAATCCTGTACCCGTCAGACCAGTCCTCGTCCGCCGTTCCCCAGAGTATGTGCGTATCATCTCCGTAGTCGTTCATGTTATTGATTGATTTGCCGAAAAATTTCTCAAGCACCTTCACGCTTGCACCGACTCTTATGCCGCCGACAAATATAAGTTCCGGGTCTTCCGTTACGAAATAACAAGGCACTGTGTTAGCCGGGTCATTATTACCTGCTCCCACAACGAGAGTTTTATCTTTTGCGCATACTCTGTTCCATAGTGAACGCGCTAACCTTCTACGGCTCGTTCCCTCAATTGTATATTTGCGGTCATCCTTTGTGAGTTTCACCTCGAACGCCGGCTTGTTGTAGTTCAGAATTTTTCTCGCTGTGTCTGCAAGGCTGAACTCAAATTTTTCTAGCCTCGTAAGTTCATAACCCACTGCCGGACACAAAAACATAACGCACAAAACTAACGCCGTAAAAATCTTTCTGCCCATAACAAAATCTCCGTCCTTCTTTAAAAAAATTCCCCCTCATCATGACGACAAAGGGGGAAGTTCATTATACTAGAAGCAGAGCGATATTATCAACGCAACCACAAACCCCGACACACCCACGAGCGTTTCCATTATCGTCCATGTCTTGAGCGTCGTAGTTTCGTCAAGCCCGACAAGTGATTTCACCAGCCAGAATCCCGAATCGTTGAAGTGTGAGCACACTGTAGACCCGCCCGCAACCGCCGCAACAACGCACGCTTTGTACAACGGAGTGAGGCTCTGTACCGCAGGCATTGCCGCAACGATACCTGCCGCCATCGTCATTGCCACCGTAGCACTCCCGACGCACACACGCACGAGAGTCGCAACTACGAACGCTACTACTACTATGGGCATGTTGATAGAAGCTACAGCGTTCCCGATGAGGTTGCCTATTCCCGAATACTGAAGCACATACCGCAGGACTCCGCCGCAAGCCGTAACAAGCAGAATTAACCCGGTGGGTTCAAGCGATTTCGTCATGACCTTTTCGAGTTCCTCCATAGTGTAACCGTGCTTCAGGCCAAGACGATACATAGCGAAAATTGTAGCTATCAGCAACGCAACAAACGGTTCACCGAGAAAGTTGAATATCGGCATTACGTCCTTCATTGAGGGAATGACACCGAACACGGACTTCAAGATTATCAATAATAACGGGATTAATATTATTCCGGCAATCGTCGAGAAGCTCGGAAGTTTCGACTCGTCAAAGTCTGCTTGGTTGCGTATTGATTCGGGGACGGGGACGTAATATTTTTTCCCGCAGAACGCGCCCCATATAGGCTCTGCAACAATCATAGCCAGAGTTCCGCAGAATACACCGATGAGGATAACGAATCCCAAGTCAACGCCTATCATGTTAGCGACGAGTACGGGGCCGGGAGTCGGGGGAATGAACGCATGACCGACAGCCAGTCCGGCAAGAAGCGGTATCGTGTAGAACAGTGCGCTCCTGTTAGTGCGTTTTGCGAGTGAGAACGCTAACGGTATCAGGATAATCAGTCCCGCATCAAAGAACACAGGAATAGCAACAACGAGTCCCGTAATGCCGAGTGCCCATGCTGCTTTTTCGTCGCCGAACTTCTTCACCATCGTAACAGCTAACGTCTGCGCACCTCCTGAAGCCTCAAGGATTGCACCGAACATTGAGCCGAGTCCGACGAGTAACGCGATACCCCGCAATGTTCCGCCCATGCCGTCATTCACCGACTGCACAATCAACGGAAGCGGCATTCCTGCAATGAGGCCGATAGCGATCGCACCGACGAGAATAGAGATTATTGCGTGAACTTTGTACTTAATGATGAGAAGCAGAAGAATAACCAGACCGATTAACGCGCCCGCAACAAGACGGTTGGGAATGCGAAAAATATATATGCAATTATATTCAGGGTCAATAAAATTATTTCTGCTCCATCAGCTTGATAATCATCATACGATTGTAGATTAAGTGCATCTCCATTGCACAGCGCGCACCCGTCTGGTCATGACGAGAAATTGCTTCTGTGATTGCCCGGTGAGTTTCGATTGTCTCATGAAGGAGTAATCTGTGTGTTACGTTGACGAACGTGAAGACTGCCGACACTATCAGCGGCACAAGTTCTTCTACTACTCTGTTGCGGGAGCATTGAGCTATTTTCGTGTGAAACTCTACATCCTTTTTCGTGTGATCTATTCCTGAAAGGTACAACGCTTCAACCTCATCACATAAGCGCGTGATTTCTGCTATGTCGTCATCGGTGGCATTGAGTGCGGCATGTGCGGCGATTTCCGGCTCTATCATCAACCGTACGTCGAAAAGTTCGAGTGCTAATTGTAGTTTGTCGTTGTAGCGGCCAAGTCGCAAGGGGTCATCTTCTACGGTGCTATGACTTACTACGAACGTCCCTGAACCCTGCCGGACTTCTAGAACTCCCTTTGAGGTGAGAATTTTTACGGCTTCACGGATTGTACTGCGACCGGCGGAGAATTTTTCTGCAAGCTCAAATTCATTCGGGATTTTTTCTCCGACAAGTATCGGGGTTTCGTGAATGTATCTCAATAAATCTTCTTCTACCTGCACAACAAGACGCTTCATTTTACGCCCCGCAACACATAACAACCGGCACAAAATTTTTCTGCAAGCTCCCATAGCACATGAGCTTCATGAATTAATCTTTCTGCTTGCAAAACATTATGTTTCATTTTCCGGCCTGCGATGTCATGAATTACCCCCGCACAAACAGCAGGGGTTCGCGTAACATTATACTAACTATTCAGCCTCCCTGCACCGTCTGACGTTTCGACAACATAAAAACTTGCCTTGCGTCCCGTGCGCTTCTCGTACTCCCGGCCGATTATGTCAATGAATTTCTCTACAGCGTCATGTTCGACGATGCTTACAGTGCACCCGCCGAAACCGCCTCCCGTCATACGTGAACCGATAACTCCGGGCATCTCCCAAGCCAGCGACGCAAGAACATCAAGCTCCTTCACAGTAACTTGATAGTCATCACGCAATGACACATGAGAAGCGTTCATTAACCGCCCGAACGTGTGAAGGTCTCCGGCTCTCAATGCTTGTGCGGCTCGTGAAGCTCTTTCGTTCTCACTGACTGCATGACGTGCACGGCGCAAAGTTACCGGGTCTTTCACGGCAAAAGATACCTCGTCAAGATCATTCACTGACAGATCGCAAAGACACGAGATGTTTTTCACCTTCTGGATGTCGGCGAGGGCTTCTTCACACTGTGTGCGGCGCAGGTTGTATTCGGAGGACACGAGCGAATGAGGAACGTTCGAGTTCGTGATGATGATTTTGCACGTGCCGAGTTCAAGAGGTGCATAGAAGTATTCGAGCGTCGAGCAGTTGAGGAGTACCGCGTTGTTCTTTTTTCCCATGCTGACGGCGAACTGATCCATTATTCCGCAGTGCATTCCGACAAAAGAATTTTCCGCTTCCTGTGAGAATTTCGCCGCACTCACTCCGTCGATATGAAGCTCTAACAGCTCACTGAATATCTTTACGGTCAGCACCTCAAGAGCCGCCGATGATGACAGTCCAGCCCCGTCCGGCAAGTTCCCGTTGTAGAGAATGTCAACGCCCGACTCGAATTTATAGCCGTGCTTTTTGAGGACGCTCACTATTCCCAAAGGGTAATTCACCCATGAACGTGCGCCGGTGAGTTTCTCGTGAATGTCATCAAATGCTATCTCGAAAGGTAAAGTGTCAGTGTCGAAATTCATGGAGTATAAGCGTAATGTGTTTCCGTGGCGTTTCTGTGCGAGTGCGTATATGCCGTAGTTGATTGCGCAGGGAAAGACATAGCCGCCTTCATGGTCTGTGTGTTCGCCTATGAGGTTTACGCGGCCGGGCGAGAAAAATTTTTCGGGGTGTGCTGTTGTGCTGAATACTTTTGCGAATTGTTCATACATTTTTTCTGTCATGATTGTTCCCTCCTACGAGTTATATATTTCGCTCCGATGTCCGACTTCTGTTATAACAATTACAATTTTGTCGTCCTGAATGTCAGCTATCAGTCTGTAATCTCCGATTTTGTACCGCCAGTACCCTTTGAGACTGCCTGTTAATGCCCTGCCATATGCACGAGGATACTCACAGCCCTCAAGATTTTT
>CAJOED010000097.1 GCA_905233335.1 uncultured Synergistales bacterium | reverse complement strand
CCCCGACTACATAATCACCGTCATAAATCACTGCCGCCTGACCTCGTGCCGGAGCTTTCTGTTTATCTGCAAACTCTATCACCAGCTCATTATCGCCCGTCTGATTGATGACCGCAGGAATTTCCTTCTGCCTGTACCGTATTTTCACGCGCCCACTGAAATTTTCCGGCAGTGTGTCATACGCTATCACGTTCACATTCTCCGCAACGACCCCGCGAGCATACAATCCTGCTTCATTTTCCGCCGCAAGAGTTATCGTGTTGTCGTTCGGGTTGATGCCGGACACATAGAGCCGCGATTTTGCCGCAACTCCCAAGCCCCGACGCTGTCCCGTTGTGTAGTGGATTATCCCCTTGTGCGTGCCGAGTATTTTCCCGTCAGTGTCTATGAACTTTCCCGGCGGGTATGTTTTCCCGGTGTACTCCTCAATGAAGCCCGCGTAATTCCCGTCAGGCACAAAGCATATATCCTGGCTGTCGTGTTTGCGCGCGTTCGTGAAACCCAAAGTCCCGGCCAAGTCCCGCACATCACTCTTCAGCATTCCACCCAAAGGAAACTCAACACGCGATAACTGCTCCTGGCTCATCATGTACAGCACATAGCTCTGGTCCCGCGAAATATCTACGCCCTTGCGCAGAAGCCACCGTCCCGAACTGCTCTGCTCAATCCGCGCATAATGCCCCGTCGCTATACGTTCTGCATGTTCAAGCATCAGTCCGAACTTCATGAACTTGTTGCAGTCAATGCAGGGGTTAGGTGTGCCGCCGGACTCGTAGACGCTCACGAAATGACTTATCACACGTTCCCGAAACTCACTCATGCAGTCGATAAGTTCATGCTCAATCCCTAGAACATCACACACAGACCGGGCATCACTGACATTTTCGCCGCCGTGCAAAATCATAGTAGCTCCCCTGCAGGACTTGTACTTTTCGCGCATAAGATAAGCGGAGACGCTGCTGTCAACACCTCCGCTCATTGCTATGAGAACACTCATCAGGGAAAATTATTTTACGAGTGCCGCCATTTTCTTGAGCCGCCTGATTGCCTCTTCAAGCACTTCCGTAGAACGCGCAAAGTGGAAACGTATCAGGTTGTTTATCGGCTCCCTGAAGAAACTTGACCCTGGCACTGCCGCAACACCTATATTCTTGATGACCCATTCACAGAACTCAAGATCGCTCCACCCTTTGAACTCAGGCAGTTCGAGGAAGTTCGAGATGTCGACCATGACGAAATATGAGCCTTGCGGGATATTGTGTTTCAGTCCTGCCTCATCAAGTCCCTCAAGAAATCTATTGCGTTTCTGTGTGTACTTGGCTTTGAGTTCGTCGTAGTATTCAGGGGGTAACTGCAGGGCATGAACGGCGGCTTCCTGAAGGGGTGCTGCTGCTCCGACGGTCAAGAAGTCGTGAACTTTACGCGCTCCATCGACGACATCAGCAGGCCCGATGAGATAGCCCAAACGCCAGCCGGTTATCGAGTATGTTTTCGAGAGTGAGTTGCAGGTTATGACGTGATCGAACATTCCCGGAAGCCCTGAAGCGTATACGTGCTTGTACGGGTCGAACACAATATGCTCGTAGACCTCGTCAGTTACGATGTATGCGTCATACTTTATTGCGAGCTGTCCGATTTCTGTGAGTTCTTTTTCGGTGAAAACTTTTCCGCATGGGTTGGATGGGTTGCAGATGACTATAGCTTTTGCGCCGTTCCTGAAACCTTCCTCGATGAGATTAATATCGTAGTCGTAAGTGGGAGGCACAAGAGGTATATATATCGGCGACGCTCCCGACAAGATAGAGTCAGCACCGTAATTCTCGTAGAACGGCGAAAATACCATGACTTTATCGCCGGGGTTGCATATTGTCATCATTGCCGCCATCATTGCTTCTGTTGAGCCGCAGGTAATCACTATTTCGGTTTCTGGGTCAATTTCGCGTCCGATAGCCTTGCTCTGTTTTGCGCAGATTGCTTCACGGAAATTCTTTGCTCCGAACGTTATCGCGTACTGATGCGGGCCGGTGTATGCTGTTTTTGCGAGGGAATCGAGCATGTCTTTCGGTGGATCCCAGTCGGGGAAGCCCTGAGATAAATTTATGGCTCCGTACTTGTTGCAGATACGAGTCATGCGGCGTATTACGGAGTCAGTGAATGTTCCTACTCTGTCGCTTAATTTGGGCATGATAAAATCTCAAGTCCTTTCATGTTCACTGTTTTATATTTGCCTGACAATTTTAATTTTTCTTGACGCGAATTGCAACATTCATAAACGCTCCCATAGAATATAATAGTGTTCATGCAGAATACATCATCAGGACTCACAGCAAATAATAACATCAAGCTCCTTTTTGACGGGGACTCGGCACTCACTGCCATAAAAGAAGCTCTGAACAGCGCGAAACACAGCATAAACATAGAGTATTTTCTGTTCAGCGACGACAAAACCGGCACGGGCATAAAAGACATTCTCACGGAACGGGCGAGAAACGGCGTAAAAGTTCGTGTGCTTCTTGATGCTGTAGGAAGCTGGCGACTTGGCCGGAAGTTCATGAACAGTCTGCGCGATTCAGGGGTTGACGTGCGAAAATTTTTCGGGACGGGCATAACTCATAGAGACCACCGGAAAATCATCACCGTAGACGGCAGAACAGGTCTTCTAGGGGGCTTCAACATCGGTGATACGTACCTGCAGCAGTGGCGCGATACTCACATCGTCATAGCGGGGGAAGCAGTGAATGTTCTTGAGGGCATGTTCGCGGAAATGTGGCAGAAGTCCGGCGGAGGGGTGTGTATCCCGGAAAGTTCTGAAGACGGAGATACTCACATCAAGTCAGCAGGAGTTATGGACGGCATATTTTCCGAAATGCGGCAGGCACTGTACATCCCGGAAAACCCGAAAGACGACTGCGGCGGAAATATCCCGGTTAAGATTATTGCGAGCGGTACGGGAAAAGATTTTCGTGCTGTTGCTGATGAGTACATCCGCGTAATATCATGTGCAAAATGTAGAGTCTGGATCACGACACCTTACCTTGTGCCCGACAAAAAATTTCTCGACACACTCTACGACGCTTCACGGCGGGGAGTCGACGTGAGAATAATCATACCGCTGAACTCAAACCACATATTCGCTTCATGGGCCTCACAATATTATGTTGACGGGATGCTCGAACACGGCGTAAGAATATTCACATACAGCGACAAATTCATTCACGCAAAGACACTCATTGCCGACTCAAATATTGCTTCTGTCGGAACTGCCAACCTCGACGCATTGAGCTTTGAGACAAATTATGAGGTGCAGGCGTTCATGTATTCAGAGAAAATTGCGGGAGAACTTGAGCAGGTATTTATGAGAGATATTCAGCAGTGCACAGAAGAGAACATACAGGACAGAAAACACCGCCCGTTCACCCGAAAATTACAGGAGAGAGCCGGACGGTTATTATCGCGTTTCCTGTGAGCATGTATCTCTCATTGACACGTTACGGGGAAAGAGTGAGAACAGAATACCGCCCGTTTTCCCGAAAATTACAGGAGAGAGCCGGTCATGGACGTTTGATTTTCAGAAAGTCATACACCCACGCTTCAATTATCTCCCAAAACAGCCACAGAATAACAGAAGCTATCATCATGCACCCGAAAAGTATCTGCACGCTCAACGTGAAACCTCCGGCAAAACCAGCACCCGTAAGCGACAATACAGCCATTCCCGGAGCACGGCCAAGAAGTGATACGACTGTCAGCGGAAGGAGCTTCAGTTTTGTGAGTCCGGCCAAGAAGCATACAGCGTCATCGGGCAGTGCAGGCAGCAGGAAAATCATGAAGAACGTCATGTATCCACCGTCGGATATTACTGTGTCAAAACGCTTGATGATGGACTCCGGCACTATCTTTCTCACGAGGCCGATACCAAGCACCCTCGCAAGCAGCATAGCAATAAAGCTCCCGACAACAAGTCCCAGCGTCGTCAATGCCCAGCCCTTCCAGAAGCCGAAAATAAACCCTCCAGCAAACGCCGCCGCCTGTCCCGGAATGGGAGCTATTACGACCTGCAGAACTTGAATCATCACGAACAGCCATTCAGAGCCTTCACCAAGTGCGCGCAGTTCTTCCGGGTTGTGTGCGTAGTGAGATATTCGCGCGATTAACTCTTCAGGCAGAACAGAACTCAGGAGCCATAATATTACGCTGATGATTAGCATGATGACGAATGCAGGAATTAATATCATGAGGAGGGTTGAGAATTTGCGCCGTAAAAGTGAAATGAAATCTTGTTTTGTCATGGCATAAAAAAACAGGCAGCGAATACCACATCGTGCCTGCAAAAAATTATGTTCCTGTTACTCCCAGTTCAGCGAGGAAAGCTCGACCCAAGTGTTTTCCTTGAAGATTTTGCTTCCCGTCAAGTTAGCACCGTTCGAGTCCTGAAGCACCGTAACTTTCACGAGTCCCGCGTCCGTGCGTAAGTCGATCTCCGCGAGCATGTCATGTTTGCGGATCCAGCCTTTGTAGAATATTCTCACTCTTGCTGAAGTAATGCCGCCGTCTTTTTCTGCCGGTTCCTTGTCGTATTCGGTCGTGGCGTTCTCAATTTTTGCGGTCGGGTGGAAGTCGGTGAGGACTTTTTCTTTTGCGAAACGTAAGAAGTCGAAATCATCGGCCATAGCAGCACATGACAGGCACATAACGAGCGCGATAACTGCAGAAAGAATAACTATAGCTTTTCTCATTTACAATACAGCACCTTTCAATAAGTTTATGACTAGGAATTATACAACATTACAGCCTTACGCACACTAACAGTAAATATCCCTCTTTGAGCGTGATAACTGCTTCACCTGATAATACCTCGTTGCTTATGCCGTACTGAAATTCACTCGTTATCTGTGCATTGTCGAGGTTGTACTTTGCGCCCGTTATCGTAATTCCCCGCGCTGTTCCCGTGATGTTCAGCAGCGAAAAATATTTCCACCCGGCTTTGACCCTGACAGTTTCGCCCGCACGAATGAGACTCATCTCGCAATAATCGTCCGCAATAAGCCCGTCCGGTGTCATCATGAGAGCGTATATATTGCCGAGAGTGTGATCCGTCCGGCCTCCCGTAACCCCGACGAGAAGAAACTCACTGAATCCCCGGCGCAGTGCTTCCTTCACCGCAAAAATCGTATCGGTGTCGTCCTTTTCGCGCGGCAGAATGATGACGTTGCTGGTGTCTTCGGGTTTCGGGTGCGTGTCGAAATCTCCCGTGATGAGGTCGGGACTCACTCCGAGAGCTTCACGGTGTTTCAGGCCGCAGTCGCAATATATCACGTAATCGTTTTTATTCATGTATGAGCGTATGAGTTCGTAGTTCTTTATCTCTGCTCCTCCGACTATCACACAACGGGCCATTATGAAATCTCCTGTCATAAAGTACAGTTTTTAGAATTTTTTTTCACTTGACATTCACAAAGTAAAAATGTAATCTTATTATATCAACGTCCTGAATATTATGTTTTGGGACATGAAATACTTTTTTTTATTTATCAGGAGGCTTTTTTAGTAATGGCACAGGGTACCGTAAAGTGGTTCAACGAAA
>CAJOED010000096.1:4540-11698 GCA_905233335.1 uncultured Synergistales bacterium | reverse complement strand
TAAGGTCTAAGATTGGTACTGTCAATTGATTCATCTCCTGTAGAGATTATCACAATTTTTCTCCCAAAATTCCACAGCGTTATCAATCCAGCCCTCCGCAATCGTCCCTTCACCAAGCCCGAAACCGTGAGACAGTCCCGGAAAAATCTCTATCATTGCGGGCGTACCATTAGCTTTAATTCTGTCGATTCTGTTCTGCATTGTGCGCCAGCTCGCTATGCCGTCATTCGTCCCGACACAAGCATACGTTGCTGCTTCCTGGCCGGTAACTTCCGACAGCCCGGTGTACTGCATAATCACAACAGCAGGTTTCGGGTAATCCCCCGCGCCAAATTCGCCGACATTCTTGCTCCCGCACTGCCGCCCCATAACGAGTAACCGCGAACGTCAACACCGAGAGTTTCTGCGTTGTCGTGAATGAATGCTATTGCGTGTGCTAAGTCCTCACATGCTGTCCGTGCTCCGGGACGGTAGATTAACGCGAACGCATTGTAGCCCATTTTCGAGAGTTCGAGCGCGTGCGGGAAGCTGTCATGCATTGCACCGACATACACAAAACCACCGCCCGCATTGCACACAGCGAATTTTGCGCCCCTCCTGCCCCGAAAGAAAAACAGCCCGGTATCACGTGAGCGCAAGTCATCAGCAGGGTATATAGGGAAAAATATTTTTTCACCGTTAGCAGCATGTTCAAGCATGTAGTTCACGATCTCGACAGTCCGCGCGGGATTTATGCCGGTGTACCACGTGAGGCCAAGCGTACCGAGAGTTTCGCCGTGATAGTAAGCATCATCAACAGGGAATATCAGCCTCCCATAACCACTGAATGCAGGGTGATTGATTACGCCGCTAATTTTTGTGTCAGCGTCAAAAGCAGAGGCCGTCCCGACACAGCACAGTATCAGGACAGCAGTAATTACGCTCTTAATACACATAGTCAGGAGCAAGCAAGTTCATCAGCACGTCGTCATGATTATGTGTGATAATGCACTCGTCGTCAAACAGCATAACAGCTCCGCCGTCCCGCGTGTATGCTTCCCATCCCGGATTGCCCGTCCTCGCGAAACTCACCCATGCACCGCTCATCTTGTCCGCAAGTGCCTGAGCCTTTTCGCCGCCTCCCGTAGCCGTCTCACTCAATGCTATGTTGTTGAACACAAAAGGAAGTTCCGAGCAGTGATACGCCATCGCATAACCGCCCATTATCGGAGTCTCCCACGTGAACACATACGCATAAACAGGTGCGCCGTTCTGTTCTGCCTTGATGTTCATGGTCTTTTTCGCCCTCGTACGGAGCCACGAGTCAACGTATAATGCATCAGCCTTCTTCTTGTACGGGTAAGCCTTAGTGAATGCGTCGACTACTGCGCTGTATTTGTCGCCGTATTTCGCCACTAACTGTTCACCGACTTTTGCGTCGTCCCAAAAATTTTTGTTGTCGCTCTGTGTAGTTGACATGTCAGCAAACAACGGAGTAGAAATCCATTCATTGAGTGCAGAGCCGATAAGCATGGGTATATCTTTCGCCTGTTCAGGGAAGCCGCCCCCGTCCTTCACGGGAGACCATGAAGATATTTCGCACCCTTCCTCTATCGCTTGAGCAAGTGCCTTATCGCCCGCCGCACGTAATTCTGTATACGGTATATCTTTCAGTTTCGCAACATCAGCCGGAGAAATTCCCAAGTTCTGTAGCGTGAGTTCAGCAACTCTCCTTGAGGCTTTCTGTTCGGGTAAAGTTATTCCCATGAGTTCGACCGCACCGCTCTGCTCTATGGCCTTGTGGAATAATCCCTTTGCCGCCGGAGTTCCCATGAGAGTGAGAATTTTTGCCCCGCCTCCTGACTGCCCGAACAACGTAACATTTTCCGGGTCGCCGCCGAATTTCGCGATGTTATCACGTATCCATTCGAGGGACGCAACGAGATCCATTATGCCGAGATTGCCGGAGTATTTGTACTCTTCACCGTACGCGGAAAGATCAAGAAAGCCCAGCACGTTCAAGCGGTGATTTACGCTGACAACAACGACATCTCCCGTTCGCGCTAAGTTTTCGCCGTCGTAAACGTCTTCAGCCATTGCCGAGCCTGCCATGAATCCCCCGCCGTGAAGCCATACCATAACGGGACGTTTTGCGTCATCGAGTCCGGGAGTCCATATGTTGAGGTTCTGACAGTTGCTGCTCTGCTCATAGTTACGCGGAGGCCAGTACGGCCAGTACCAGTGAGAAGGGAACATGTCGTCAGTTCGTGAAGTTCCTTGCGGGGACATCGGGCCGTAATTCAGCGCGAGTTTCACTCCGTCCCATGCCGGGAGTTTTTCGGGGGGCATGAATGGCTCTGACTGTGCGTAAGGGACACCGTGATATGTGTAGATGCCATTGCGTATGTAGCCCTGTAACTTTCCGCCGTCGACATCAACGACAGCAATTCCGGGACCAGCGAGAACTTCAGCAAGTGCCGGGACAGCAAACAGTACTGCAAGAAGTAAAGCAAACATAAAACGTTTCATGATATAGATACCTCCTGATAAGATTTTTGTATTTTCCTCGTCATTTTCTGAATGCGCCACCCGTCTTCTGTGCGTAAAGCCGAAAAATTTACTGTACCCACTGCAAAACTGTCGCCGCCTTCACTATCAAAAGAACTGTAACATAGGATGACTTTATCAGCCTTTGGAGCGACATATGAACATCTCTGATTTCCTGAAGTCCCCTGCACTCCTAAAGTATGAGGCTTATTTTATATCATAGTTTTTTGATTTCAGCGTTATTATTGTCATGAAAGATAAAGTGTTCGTCGATACACAAACCAGTACACACAACCGACACACACTGCACCGCCGACGATATTACCCAAAGTTACGGGCAAAAGATTTCTCGTGAACATTGCGCTCCACGTCAGGCCGTCAATATTCGCTCCGAGTTCTGCGGCCTTGCCTGCGTAGAGTGCTTCAGGCTTGGCGAAAATTCCTGCTGTGATGTAGTACATGTTCGCTATACTGTGCTCGAAACCCGACGCAACAAACAGCCATATCGGGAAAAATATCACTGCCGCTTTGCTGATACCGTCCTTTGCGCCGAAAGTCATCCATACAGCCAGGCACACAAGCCAGTTGCACAGCACACCGAGCACAAACGCATTCACGAACGACAGACTGACTTTTCCCGCCGCCGCCTTAATCGTTACTGCTCCCAAGAGTCCGCCGGAGTAATTGAGCTGTCCCGACTTCACGACGAGAAACGCAACAAGCACACTCCCGGCCAAGTTGCCCAAGTACACGACAACCCACGAGCGCAATAACTGAATGAGCGTGATTTTCCGTTCGAGCAGTGAGAGTATCATGAGGTTGTTGCCGGTGAAGAGTTCTGCTCCTGCCATCACCACCATGATCAGCCCCGCCGGAAAGATTAATCCAGCGATGAGTTTCGCCGTGCTGATGTCTGCTATAGTGTGAGTGGCCATGTTCGACACTTGAGCACCGAACGCGATAAATGCTCCCGCTAACATTCCGAGTATGAATTGATTTATGACGGTGATATTTGCTTTCTTCACTCCTGCATTGACCGCACACTCTGCAATTTCTGACGGCGAAAGAAAATTCATGATGCCTTTCCCCCCTAAAAATTTTTACCACCAGATTATATATGAAGATTTCTCACAGTCCCATAATTCTCAACGGGTACGACTCACCCTCAAGCGCACCAATCATCTCGCCGATAGTCTTTCCGTTCACGGGGTGAGTCCATTCACGCGGCACTAACTGCATCAACGGCACAAGTACAAACAGACGCTCACACATACTCACGTGCGGAATGTCGAGAGTGTCAGAGTGATACGTCATGCCCTCAATCAGCAGAATATCGATGTCGATCTTACGTTCACCCCAGCGCACAGAAGGCACACGGCCAAGTTCACGCTCATATTCTTTCACGCACGCAAGCAGTCCCGGAGGTGTCATGCTGTCGTCCACGTCAACCGACACACACGCATTCAGGTAATCAGGCTGTTCCACGCCGCCCCAGGGAGCAGTCGCGAATACATCACTGCACTTTATGACTTTTCCGAGTGATGATAATTTTGTGAGGGCATTGCGCAAGTTCTGTAATCTGTTTCCCAAGTTAGAGCCTAAACCGAAATATACATTCATACAAAAATTCACTCCCTGCATTATAATTAACAATTAACAATATCCCCGAATTTTTCCACTGGCAAATATTATATTTGGAGGCGAATATTTTATGGGTAAATTTATCGATGATGCACGCGAACTTCTCTCTGCTATCGGCGGAAAAGAAAACATCGCGGCGGTCTCTCACTGTATCACACGTATGCGCTACGTTCTCGTTGACCCGAAAAAAGCTGACCTGAAACGCATCGAGGCAATCAAGAGCGTAAAAGGCACGTTCACTCAGGCAGGACAGTTCCAGGTCATTATCGGCAATGAAGTAGCAGACTTCTTCAAGGACTTCTCTGAAGTTTCAGGTGTTTCGGGCGTGTCGAAAGCTGAAGTAAAAAGCATGTCGAAACAAAACCAGAACATATTGCAGCGTCTCATGACCTCAATAGCAGAAATATTCGCCCCGTTAATCCCCGCTATTGTCGTCGGAGGCTTGATACTCGGTTTCAGGAACGTAATCGACAGCATGGAGATTTTCGGCGGAGCTACCCTCGTGAGTCAGAGCCAGTTCTGGGCAGGAGTGGATCACTTCTTGTGGCTCTTGGGTGAGGCGGTGTTCCATGTCGGCATACCAGTCGGAATTTGCTGGACAATCATGAAGAAGATGGGCGGCACTGAAATGCTCGGTCTCATTCTCGGACTGACTCTCGTATCATCACAGCTCACGAACGCTTACGGTGTTGCTTCAGCACTTGCGAACGGCACAATCAACCAGTGGAATTTCGGCTTCATCAAGATCAACATGATAGGCTATCAGGCACAAGTCATCCCGGCAATGTTGGCGGCGTTCACTCTCGCATACCTGGAACGCTTCTTCAAGAAAATCATTCCGCAGGTCGTACAGATGATATTAGTTCCGTTCTTCAGCTTGTTGTTCGCGGTAATGGCGGCGCATTTCGTTCTTGGCCCCATCGGGTGGAGAATAGGCTCGTGGATTTCGGCGGCGGTATATGCGGGCATTTCCGGGTCGTATCGCGTGATTTTCGGCGCAATATTCGGGTTCTTCTACGCTCCGCTGGTCATTACGGGACTGCATCACATGAGCAACGCAATAGACATTCAGTTAATCGCGGATTTCGGCGGGACAATGTTATGGCCGATGATAGCTCTCTCGAATATCGCACAAGGAAGCGCGGTCTTGGGCATGATATTTTTGCAGAAGAGAAGCGCAAAGGCAAAAGAACTCAATATCCCCTCGTGCATATCGTGTTATTTGGGCGTAACTGAACCGGCAATGTTCGGAGTGAACTTGAAGTACGTGTTCCCGTTCATTTGCGGCATGACAGGCTCATGCATTGCGGGAATAATCAGCACAGCCACAAGCGTAACAGCCAGTGCTATCGGTGTCGGAGGATTGCCCGGAATACTCTCAATACAGCCGGCGTATATAGGATGGTTCGCGGTGTGTATGTGTGTGTCCGTTGTTGTTCCCTGCGCGCTGACTTACGCAATCGGCAAACGCAAGGGCATCGACGCTGAAGCCAACGAGGAAGCAGCAGCACTTGAGGACAATTCGCCCGTAGATTTCCGCGCGTTTCTTTCGGGATTGACGGTGAACATTGAGAGCGTACCCGATGATACTTTTGCGCAGAAAGTTCTCGGCGACGGAATAGCAATAGAGCCGACAGATAATATTCTCGTTGCACCTGTTGATGCTGTTGTTGAGCAGACAATGGAAGGAAGCAACCACGCTATAGGGCTCGTGATGGCAAACGGGCTTGAAGTTCTGCTGCATATAGGGCTTGACACCGTAGACATGAAAGGCGACGGCTTCACCATTCACGTAAAGGAAGGCGACAGAGTAAAGGCCGGGCAGGAATTAATCACGTTCGACCCGGAAAAGATAAAGGCGGCAGGACATCACCTCACCACCATAATGGTAATCACGAATGATGTCGGGAGAAAATTAACGTTCAATTCCGGGCTTGAAGTCAAAGCGGGAGAACACGACATAGCGAGGGCGGAATAGCATGAACTTCAAAAATTCCACTGTGTACCAAATATACATCAAGTCATTCTGTGATAGCAACGGCGACGGCATCGGGGACATCAACGGCATACGTTCAAAGCTGAAATACATTCAGTCTCTCGGCGTAAGATATATATGGGTTACTCCGTTCTTCTGTTCTCCGATGGTGGACAACGGCTACGATGTTTCGGACTACAGGAATATCAATCCCATGTTCGGCACAATGTCGGACTGTGAAGCGATGATACAGGAAGCTGACGCGCTCGGTATGGGCTTCATGTTCGACATGGTATTCAACCACACGTCATCAGAGCACGAATGGTTCAAGCGTGCACTCACGGGAGACAGCGAATACATGAACTACTACATTTTCCGGGACGGAGCAAGTGAGGGAAAGCCTCCCGTAGAATGGGACTCGATATTCGGCGGGCCTGCATGGGAGTATGTGCCTTCAGTGGGCAAATGGTATCTTCACCAGTTCGCGAAAGAACAGCCAGACCTCAACTGGCGCAATCCCAAAGTACGCGAGGAACTGAAAGACGTAATACGCTTCTGGAAGGCAAAAGGAGTTCAGGGTTTCCGTTTCGACGTGCTGAACAGGATCTCAAAGCCGGAGAACTTTATCGGGCTTGCGGCCGGAGATGCTTCCCCTTACTGCAAGGACGGCGAACACGTACACGACTACATACGCGAAATGGTAGAGGACACCGGGATATACGACATGATTACGGTCGGCGAAATGGCCTCAACGGACATAGAGAACTGCATACGATACTCAAAGCCCGAAAACCACGAAATGTCCATGTGCTTCAACTTCCACCACCTGAAAGTCGACTACAGGAACGGGGACAAGTGGACGCTTGAGACTTTTGCGCCGGAAAAATTACGTGATGTTTTCCGTGAGTGGCAGGAGGCGTTATCGCAAGCGGGAGCATGGAGCGCGTTGTTCTGGTGCAATCACGATCAGCCGCGTGTTGTTTCGCGTTTCGGTGATGAGGGGCAGTACTGGCGGG
>CAJOED010000096.1:2101-4456 GCA_905233335.1 uncultured Synergistales bacterium | reverse complement strand
GCAGTACCAGGACTTGGAGTCGATAAACTACTACGGAATAATGACAGCGAACGGCCGCACAAAAGACGACGCACTGAATGTACTTGCACAGCGTTCACGGGACAATTCGCGGACTCCGATGCAGTGGGACGCTTCACCGAATGCAGGCTTCACGTCGGGGACTCCCTGGCTTGGCCTCACGGACAACTACAGAAGCATCAACGCAGAGAGTGAAGAGAATGACCCTGACTCCATACTGAATTATTACCGCAAGTTAGTAGCACTCCGCAAAGAGTACCCGGTAATTTCTGACGGCGCAGTGAAGTTCCTCGACACCGGCAACGAAAAAGTGATTGCGTACGAACGGACACTTGACGGACAAAGACTCGTGGTAATCTGTAGTTTCAGTGGGAACGACGAAACTATTACCGGCCTCGACGCAAAAGGAGAAGTCCTCATCGGCAACTATTCCGGCTCACACAAAATCATGAAGCCGTATGAAGCTATCGTGATGTTGAGCAGGTAAGGGAAAAATATTTTTGCGGGCGTTCGTTATGAGCGTCCGTTTTTTTATGTAATATAATACATTCTCAAACAGGGAGATGATAACAATAATACGTTTCGAGACGGACTATCAGGAGGGAGCGCACCCCGAAATTCTCGCGCGTCTTTCACTCACGAACTACGAGCAGACATCAGGCTACGGGGTTGATGTTCACACGGAACACGCAAAGGAACTCATACGCGGAGTACTTTCCCGGCCAAGTGCAGAAGTGTTCTTCATGGTCGGCGGGACACAGACGAACGCAACACTCATCAAGTATTTTCTTTCACCGTGCGAGGGAGTAATAAGTGTTTCGTCGGGACACATCAACGTTCACGAGTCGGGAGCTGTCGAGGCAACCGGGCACAAAGTATTAACCCTTCCCGGCCACGATGGACTTATTGACCCGGACGAACTCCGCGAATACATGAGAGCTTTTTACTCTGACCCGACATACGATCACATGGTACAGCCCGGTATGGTGTACGTATCTTACTCGTCGGAACTTGGCACTCTCTACTCACGCTCACAGTTAGCGGACATCAAAGCTGTGTGTGATGAGTATAATTTGCGGCTGTTCATTGACGGCGCGAGGCTCGGAGCTGGTCTTGTGTCTGACGCTTCCGACATGACGATAACGGACATTGCCGGACTGTGTGATGCGTTCTACATCGGCGGGACGAAAAACGGCGCATTGTTCGGTGAAGCTGTCGTGTTCCCTCAACCCGAAAAATTCAACCTGAAAACTTTTCGTACTCTCATCAAACAGCAGGGAGGACTATTAGCAAAAGGCAGATTGCTGGGGCTGCAGTTCGAGGTGTTATTCGAGGACGGACTTTACTTTGAGAACGCACGGCACGCAAACATTCAGGCCATGAAGATACGCGCGGCATTTCAGGAGAAGAATATCCCGTTCCTGATAGAGAGCTTCACCAACCAGCAGTTTCCTATACTCACGAACGAACAGCACAAAAAGTTATCGCAAAAATTCAGCTATGAGACGTGGCAGCCTTTGGAGGACGGAAAAATAGCGGTGAGATTTTGCACAAGCTGGGCAACGACTGACGAAAATATAAATCAACTCATACAGGAGATAAAGAATTTATGAAACGCAACAGAGATTTAGAGAAAAGTTATTCACCCGACAATATCGAACAGAAATGGTATTCACGCTGGCTTGAAGCAGGACTGTTCAACGCAGAAATCAACCCTGACGCAAAAGCCTTCTCGATAGTGATACCGCCCCCGAACGTAACCGGCTCGCTTCATGTGGGTCATGCGTTCGATCATACGTTTCAGGACATTATGTGCCGCACAAAACGCATGGAGGGTTACAGTGTGTTATGGCTTCCGGGAACGGATCATGCCGGGATTGCAACACAGAACGTAGTAGAAAAAGACCTCGCGAAAAAGGGCATATCACGTTACGACTTGGGACGTGAAGAGTTCGTGAAAAAAGTATGGGAGTGGAAAAAGGTTTACGGCTCTCGTATCATCGAACAAATGAAGCGACTCGGAAACTCCTGCGACTGGCGGCGGGAAAGATTTACGCTTGACGAGGGATTATCGCGGGCAGTACGTGCGGTGTTTGTGCGTCTGTACAAGAAGGGGCTTATCTATCGCGGAAAGTATATAGTGAACTGGTGCCCAAGATGCGCTACGGCAATATCGGATCTTGAAGTAGAGTATGAAGAGATGCCCGGAAATTTCTATTACGTGAAGTATCCCCTTGTAGAGAAGGACTGCGGCGAAGAGTATATACTTGTTGCAACAACGCGCCCAGAAACGATAATAGGCGACGTAGCAATTGCTGTTCACCCGCGCTCCGAAAA
>CAJOED010000096.1:0-2083 GCA_905233335.1 uncultured Synergistales bacterium | reverse complement strand
AACCGTGAAATTCCGATAATCGAGGACAACATGGTAGACCCGGAATTTGGCACGGGCTGTGTGAAGATTACGCCTGCACATGACCCGAATGATTTTCTCGTGGGACTGAATCACAATCTCGAACAGATACAGGTCATAGACTCTCGCGGCATAATGAACGAGAACGCCGGAAAGTATCAGGGCATGACGATAGAGGACGCTCGCAAAGAGTCCGTGAAAGATCTTGAAGCACTTGGCCAGCTCATGAAGACCGAACAGATTACGCACTCCGTCGGGCACTGTCAGCGTTGCGGGACGACCGTAGAGCCGTATTTGTCCGAACAGTGGTTCGTGAAGACCAAGCCTCTTGCAGAACGCGGCGTACAGGCGGTAAAGGACGGGCGCATAAAGTGGACGCCGGAACAGTGGGAGAAGACATACTTCAACTGGATGGAGAACATACGCGACTGGTGCATATCTCGTCAGTTATGGTGGGGGCACAGAATACCCGCGTGGGAATGCGCCGACTGCGGACACATCACAGTAGCAGAGAATGATCCGTCAGAATGTGAACACTGCCACAGCAAAAATATTCAGCAGGAGAGCGACGTACTCGATACATGGTTCAGTTCTGCTCTATGGCCGTTCTCGACAATGGGCTGGCCTGATGACGCTCCCGAACTCAAATACTTTTACCCGACATCACTGATGGTTACCGGGTTCGACATCATATTTTTCTGGGTTGCGCGAATGATTATGATGGGCTTGGAGTTCATGGACGACGTACCATTCCGGGACGTATACATTCATTCACTGATACGCGACGAGCACGGAAAGAAGATGAGCAAGACAAAAGGCAACGTCATAGATCCCCTCGTGATGATTGACAAGTACGGGGCGGACGCATTGAGGATGACACTTGCGGCGTTGTCTGTACAGGGGCGCGATATTCTGCTGTCGTCTACACGAATCGAAACATACCGCTTCTTCATGAACAAGTTGTGGAATGCGGCACGTTTTGCGTTGATGAATCTTGATGATGAGCCTCAAGCGATAGACCCTTCACAGCTTCACATGCACGACAAGTTCATACTGACACGCACACAGGAAATTTCTCAACGGACTCGCGAACTCATAGACGCATACGACATTGGTACGGCGGCGCGTGGTCTCTATGATTTTGTGTGGGGCGATTTGTGCGACTGGTACTTGGAGATGTCGAAACCTGCCCTGAGACAGACGCAGGACAACGCAGGGAGTTCTTGAGGAGGTATTCAGGACGACACTGCCATTACTGCACCCGTTTATACCGTTCGTTACGGAGGAATTATGGAGCGCGTTCGGTTACGGCGATGAGTTCATAATGCGCACTGCCTGGCCGGAACAGAAAGAAGCGTTCATGTTTGCGGGCGTGAATGACGACATGAGAATTTTGCAGGACGTAGTGAGGTCATTGCGTAATTTGCGGGCAGAAGCTCATGTACCTCCGCAGCAGTGGCTGAATCGTGCTGTAGTTCGTGTTGCGTCCGGGACACATACGGCGGAAGTGCTGAAAGCGTCGGTGAATCAGGTGTGCAATTTGTGCCGGGTGCGTGAGGTATTGCTTGAGGAGCCGGGCAAAGAGTGGGCATACGGTGCATCATTGTCGAGCGTTACGGGAGATTGTGAAGTGAAACTGCCGGTCGGTGATGTTCTCGATGTCCCGAAGGAAATCGCGAGGCTTCAGGGAGAAATTGCTGCTGTCGAGAAGAATATTGCGGCGAGTCAGGCTAGGCTCAACAAGGCGGATTTTGTTGCGCGTGCTCCTGCTGAAGTTGTCGAGAAGGAACGCGGAAAAGTCAGTGAGGGCACTGCTCAGGTGGAGCGTCTGAAGGCGAATCTTGAGAGTTTGAGCAGGTAACAGGTAATGGAAAAGCCCCCGGACTGCCGGGGGTAAATCTTTCATAATGTTCAGTAAGAACGGCATAAAGGAAACTATAAAATTGCAGTCTGCCGGAAATATGGAGCTTCTGTAAACCTACATAAGAAAGTCTTAGTGCTTCATTTCTTGCACAAAAGGCCTCAATGTGAAAGGCATTCAGTAAAAAAAGGTCGGCACACTGGA
>CAJOED010000095.1:21384-22114 GCA_905233335.1 uncultured Synergistales bacterium | reverse complement strand
GTTTTTATCCCTGTTCGCTTATGGCATACTAAACTGTGCCCTGACATGTACGCATTTCCGTAATATGTTGTGAGTCGCAAAGTATATTCTGTATCATCACCCCAGATAAAGTAATCACGGCAGGGAAGCCCGCACTTTTTGACAGCATTACTGTTCAGGAGTATAGAAACGAATGTAGCTGTTCGTATTTTCACGAGTCCTTCTGTGAGATATTCATACCAGTCTGTGAAGCCATCAGCATTGAGCCTTGTATCAACCTCAGGAATGCTCATACATCCGCCGTTCACATCATATTTTGTGCTTGCGAGAAAGCTTACGTCCTCATGAACAATATTTATGGCATCAACGAGTTTTTCGAGAGCATCATGAGCCGGGATAGTGTCGTCGTCCATAATCCAAATCCACTCGGCATTATCACGAGCGATATTTATTCCCTCATAAAACCCTCCTGAACAGCCGAGATTTTCTTGCATCAGGTGATAATCAAAATTTTCTTTCTCGAAATATCCTGCTTCTTTGAGGGCTTCTTCTGTT
The DNA here is from genome assembly GCA_905233335.1 of uncultured Synergistales bacterium. Taxonomy (GTDB): domain Bacteria; phylum Synergistota; class Synergistia; order Synergistales; family Aminobacteriaceae; genus JAFUXM01. The sequence continues at coordinate 21,580 of CAJOED010000095.1, read as the reverse complement.
CCGTCAGTGCTTGCGTTGTTGATGAGTATCAGTGAGTCCACCGGGTAAGTCTGCAAGTATATTGCGTTAAGACATTCAAGCAGTAAATCTTTTCGGTTATACGTTACTACAATACAGTATATACGTGGTTTGTGGTTTGTGGTTTGTGGTTTGTGGTTTGTGGTTTGTGGTTTGTGGTTTGTGGTTTGTGGTTTGT
>CAJOED010000095.1:19651-21344 GCA_905233335.1 uncultured Synergistales bacterium | reverse complement strand
GTATCTGAATATCGGCGTATGGCTCCTGAATGCGTAAAAATGACCCTGCCGCATATCACACGACAGGGCTTAATTTCTAGCGTTCATTCAGCACAACCCGACCCGACTTCACCGAGTGCGTCAGCCATACATTACCTCCGATAACACAGTGATCCCCGATGACCGTCTGACCTCCCAAGATAGTAGCTCCCGCGTAAATCACTACGTCATTGCCTATATCCGGGTGTCGCTTTATGCCCTTTATGAGTGTCCCGTCCGGCGCAACATCAAAACTTTTTGCCCCGATCGTAACATTCTGGTATATCTTGACGCGATTCCCTATCGTCGACGTTTCACCGATAACTACTCCTGTCCCGTGATCTATGAAGAAGTATTCTCCGATTGTCGCTCCCGGGTGAATGTCTATTCCCGTAAGACGGTGGGCGTATTCCGTGATTATCCGGGGGACTAGCGGCACTCCCATAGCGTAAAGTTCATGAGCAACGCGGTAAGCACTAATCGCTGTGAATGCCGGGTACGCAAGAATTATCTCGTCGGGAGTTTTCGCTGCCGGGTCTCCCTGATACGCCGCAATAATATCCGTCCATAATACACGCCGTATTTCCGGGAGTTTCGCTATGAGTTTTGCTGTGAACTCTTCTGCATTGCCTTCACCGTGCAGGATCCTCTTCATTGCGTGAGTGAAGTGTTCGGACGCAAGCCGTAGATTTTCGCCGATAGTCCTTCCGCCGTGATTGACATGTGAAGAGAACATTGCCGCCTGTATGCACACAAAGCCCGCTTCAATGCGTTCACGTATTCCGTTGTAGTCTACAGTGTCATTTGCGCTTAGCACAGCGAGTTCTGACTCCGCGTTACTGATTGCCTCCTGTAACATCATGGCTCATTCAGCAAAAAGTGCCGTCGATAAATATCGTTCTCCCGTGTCAGGAAGAATTATCACTATGTTTTTCCCGGCATTCTCCTGTCTCTTTGCGACACTGACAGCCGCACTTACTGCCGCACCCGACGATATGCCCACGAGAAAGCCCTCAATCCTTCCGACTAATTTCCCTGCCGCGAGTGCGTCCTCATCCTTGACCGCGATAATCTCATCATACAGTCTTGTGTTCAGGACTTCCGGCACAAACCCCGCGCCTATTCCCTGTATCTTGTGTGCTCCCGAACGACCAGCAGAAAGCACCGGCGATCCGAACGGCTCGACAGCAATAATCTTCACTGCCGGATTCTGGAAGCGCAGGTATTCGCCCGTTCCCGTGAGAGTTCCGCCAGTACCAACGCCCGCTATGAAGATGTCGACTCTGCCTTCTGTGTCCTGCCAAATTTCCGGCCCCGTAGTCTGTCTGTGTATTTTCGGGTTAGCAGGGTTGACGAACTGTCCGGCTATGAAGCTGTCGGGGATTTCTGCAGCGAGTTCTGACGCTTTCTCGATAGCACCGCGCATTCCCTTGCTGCCTTCTGTGAGTACGAGTTCTGCTCCGTAAGCCTTCATGAGCTGCCTGCGTTCCACTGACATTGTTTCGGGCATGACGATTATTATGCGATAACCTCGTGCCGCCGCAACTGATGACAGCCCGATGCCTGTATTGCCGCTGGTTGGTTCTATGATGACGCTTCCCGGCTTGAGTTTCCCGGATGCTTCTGCGTCGTCAATCATGGCTTTTGCGATTCTGTCCTTGACGCTTCCGGCGGG
>CAJOED010000095.1:0-19617 GCA_905233335.1 uncultured Synergistales bacterium | reverse complement strand
GTAATGCTTCTCTATCTTTGTGAGTTCAAGAAGCGGTGTACGTCCGATTAGCTGGTCTATCGATGTGTAGACTTTCGACATTATGAATTACTCTCCTTTGTGTATGCTTATACTATGAATTATTGTGATGTGAGAACGTGAAAAAGAATTAGCGACAACAGCAGCAAGTTACTTCATGAATTGCATTGAACACAAAATAACCCTGCATACTGTTTCACCTCATAAGAATTTTTTGAATTTTTGATATTATGAATTATGCCACGAATGACCGACTAAATCAATATGCAAATTTTTATGTTATATTATCGTGAAATTTTCAGGAGGTAGAATTTCTATGCTGAACGTCATATTGTCGTATCTTCCGTACGCACTCATTACTACATTCACGCCCGGACCGAACAACATTACTTCTCTGTATTCTGTGAGCCTCATGGGCTGGCGTAAGGGAGGCCGCGTAATTCTCGGCATAGCTTCAGGGGTTGCGTTCTTGATGTTGCTGTGCATATTCTTCTGTCATGAACTCGCTAAATACATTCCCGGAGTTGTTGTTTACCTGAAGTATATCGGAGCCGCGTATATTCTCTGGCTTGCTGTACACATCGCAATGAGCAGACCGGGAGAAAGTGAGTCGCACATCATGAATTTTCGGAGCGGGTTTTTTCTTTCTGTCTCGAACGTGAAAGTCATTCTGTACTTCATAACGTTGTTCACGGTGTACATTATTCCTTCGGGCGCAGGACTGTATGAGATGTTATTGCACGGTGCATTCATTATGGCATCGAGTGCTGTGAGCTGGTGCTTATGGGGTGCGGCGGGCGGACTCATGCAGAAATTTCTTGCGCGATACTACAGGCCGTTCAACGTCATCATGGGATTGTTGCTTGCATGGTGTGCTGTGAAGATTATCATGTGATAGTGTTTTTTATAGTGGGCGGACTCATAAGGCATTCTCGACATAATGTGCCGGGAGAATTATTTTTTTCCGTCAAGCGAACATAAATTCACAATAATAACAATATTTTGACAATTTACTTGTGAGGGGGTAATATCTGCTGAAATTTTCAAGGGAGTAATGATTTATGGCGTTAATCACAGAAGAACTTTGCAGGTATTCCGGCAGTGTGAATGAACTTCTTGCGCGCTACGGAGTGAAATTCGGAATCTACAAGGGCGGCGAATTTCATGAACAGTTATTCCCGTTCGACATGATTCCGAGAGTGATTGAGCACGATGATTTTTCTCGTCTAGAACGCGGCCTGAAGCAGAGAGTGAAAGCCCTCAATGAGTTTCTACGGGATATATACTCTGAACGCAGAATTATTCATGACGGCGTTATTGCTGAAGAGTTCATATATTCGGGGGCGGGCTGGCTCGTTCAGTGCGACGGAGTGAGTCCACCCAAAGGAATTTACGCGCACATTTCCGGCATCGACCTGGTGCAGGCCAAGAACGGAAGCTGGTACGTGTTAGAGGACAACTTGCGCATACCTTCAGGAGCTTCATACCCGATGGCGGCTCGCGAACTGTGCAGAAAAAGTTTTCCGGCTGTCTTTGAGGACAATCACATCGAGGAGAACAGGAACTACCCGGACTTACTGCGCTGGGTCATGGACTACGTGAACACGGGAGGACTGTCGGTGATACTCACGCCCGGACGCTTCAACGCGGCATATTTCGAGCACTCATACTTTGCGGAAAAGACCGGCGCACATCTCGTTACGTGTGAAGATCTCGTCGTTGAGGACGAACATTTGTACTTTGTCGACTACTCCGGCAGGCGCGAAAAAGTCGGTGCAGTGTACCGCAGAATTTCCGATGACTACATCGACCCCGTGAACTTCAACAGGGAATCACTAATCGGCATCCCCCACATTTACGACATCTACAGAAAAGGCAACGTAGCGTTGATTAATGCTCCCGGAAACGGCGCGGCTGATGACAAAGGCATATATTATTTCGTCCCGCGAATGGTGAAATACTATCTCGGTGAAGATCCCATACTCAATAACGCTCCGACTTACCTCGCATATTACGAGGACGACATGAAATACATTCTCGCAAATTTCGATAACCTTGTGTTGAAGGACGTATCAGAAGCGGGCGGTTACGGGGTTGTTTTCGGGAGTAAGATGACTTCACAGCAGAAAGCAGAATTTATCACGCGCCTCAAAGCAGAGCCGAGAAGATTTATTGCGCAGGAAGTAATTGATTTCCGGGACATTGACATTTACGAGAACGGCGTACTCGTCCCACGAAAAGCTGACTTGCGGGCATTCGTCCTTATGGGCGATGATGTTACTGTATGGAAAAGCGGCCTCACGAGATTTTCACGCACTCCCGACTCCTTCATCGTGAACTCATCACAGGGCGGCGGCTTCAAAGACACTTGGGTAATGAGGGATTAATTATGTCGATACTATCACTTGAGAACAGCGAAAGATTATTCTGGCTTGGCCGTTACAGCGAGAGAGTGTATACAGGGATAAAGTTTTTTGCGGAGAAGTTCGACGAAATGACCGGCAATTCCCCGAAAACCTCAAAGGCAGACTTCACCGCGCAATATTGCTTTGATGAGAGCAATCAGTCATCGATATATTACAGCCTCATGAGGGCATACGACAACGCTATAGTGTTACGTGATGAGATAGGGACGGCAACATTCAGCTACATTCAGCTTGCGGTCTACGAAATGAACAGGGCGAAAATCTCCCCCGCTCCCCTGCTCGAACTTCAGAAAGTAACAGATAATATTGCGGCTTTCTGGGGAATGGCTGATGACGTTATCGAGGACGAACACGCAAGAAGCATCATCAAGTTCGGGAAGAGGTTAGAGCGTGTAGATCTCTATGCACGAATGAAAGCTGACAGTGAAAATTTGCGTCGTGAAATCAGGCGGCTAACTTACAGGATAGAGAAGACAGGACTGCGCTATAGTCATGAGAAACTTTCTGACCTGAATATTGCGGCAGGTGAGGGAGTTATTGATTATTCGTCGGTGATGAGGGCGGCTGAAGGGCTGATAGATTTTGCGAAGACTTCACTATAACTACTACATGCAGCTGACGTTTTCGGAGCCAGTGAGAGAACATCACTTCAAGCTGCGCTGTTTCCCGTTGAGTGATGAGCGGCAGAAGATACTCAATGAGCGCGTAGAAATCTATCCTGTACACTTCAGCAGCAAGGAGCGTGATTCGTTCGGGAATTTGTGCGTTTACGGGACAACTCGTGAGATACACCAGCAATTTTCGGTCAACGTTGAGGGTGAAGCCGAAATAGCACCTCATGCAGAACTCAAAGCCGAAACGTTCAGGGCAGGAGTGTTCAGATATGCTACGGAACTCACGAGGGCGGGAGAAAGCATCAGGGATTTTTACGAGAGCTTTGATTTTCCCGGAAACATGACCGACTACGAACGCGCATTGTGCATGATGAGTGAACTTCACGAGAACTTCACGTATTCGCCCGGCGTTACGGGAGTGGGAACGACAGCAGAACAGGCTATGACTCTTGGCCGAGGAGTGTGTCAGGACTACGCGCATATATTGCTGTCTTTGTGCAGGCTCGAACGCATACCATGCAGATACATAGCCGGAATGATTCAGGGAGAAGGAGCTACTCACGCATGGACGGAAATATATGATTCGGGAATATGGCGGATGATTGACCCGACTCACAACAGGACATGCGACGACACATACATAAAAATATCGTCGGGACGTGATGCAAAAGACTGCGCGATAAATCAGGGAGTGTTTTACGGCGGCGGAAGGCAGACACAAACCGTAAGAGTCAGCGTGAACGTCCTAACATAACGTAACGTGAAGCGTCATTCTCTCTTTGATGTCTCCGCGCCTGTATGAATAGCATTCGGGGCTTGTGAGGGTGTTTATGCCTGAAAGGGTGATGTTCTCTTCCGCAAGTCCCGCAACAACTAGCTGGCTCCTTATCTCCCCGGCCAAGTCAAAATATACTTTGCCGCCCTTCACATCATAATTCTCACGGTGAAATGCCCTCATGCCTTTCTGTGTCCATTCGTCGTTAATATCCCGGCAGTACTCACGACCGATGCACGGCCCGACCCAAGCTCCCATAGCGTTATTCACGAGTTCGAGGCCATACCCCGAAATGTTCAGCACCGTACCTTTGTAGCCCGAATGCAGAAGCATAACCCACTCACTGCCATAAATCATGACCGGCGCACAGTCAGCAAAACGCAATGATGCCGAAATATTTTTTGTCGTCTCAGCTTCGGGTCGTTCGGGAAGAGCATAACGTGATAGATTTTCGCTGTCAACAACAATAATATTTTTACCGTGAACTTGCCGGGGCGATATGTCAGAAGGTTTCGGGGTTTCGTCCCTCATGAAGAACTCTGCGCGCAAAAATTCGGGTGTCTGAATAATCATGATATGATTTCTCCCGCAATCGTCATAAGTTCATCGCTGAAAAGTGCAAGCGTTATGTTCATGTCGTCATCTTTCAGAGCGTCGACGGCAATACTTATCGCTTCATGTGCCGGATATCCATACACACCTGCGGAGATCAACGGAAAAGCAACGCTCTCACAATGATATTCATGCGCAAGTTTCAGGGAGTTCACATAGCATGAGCGTAGTAATTCGGGTTCGTTGTCATGTCCTCCGCACCATACCGGGCCGACCGTGTGAATGATGTATTTTGCCGGGAGATTATAGCCCTTTGTGATTTTCGCTTCACCAGTGGGACAGCCTCCTAGAGTCCTGCATTCCTTGAGGAGTTCAGGTCCAGCCGCACGGTGTATAGCTCCGTCGACTCCTCCGCCGCCGAGTAATGATGAGTTCGCCGCGTTCACGATAGCGTCAACATTAAGTTTTGTGATGTCTGCTTTGATGATGTTCAACGACAATTATTTTTCACCCCGTGTTAGAATTTCATAAATTTTTGTTTATTCAGGAGAAATTTTACATGAACTTGGATTTTTTTGTAGTGATGTATAACCTCGTGAGCCTTTTCGCACTAATCGCTGTCGGTTATATCGCAATGCGTTCGGGTATACTCAAGCCGGAGTCATCATCATATTTTTCTACCCTGCTAATGAAAATCACTCTGCCATGTACCATATTCATATCGTTAGTACAGAGAGAATACAATCCTTCATTCATACATGACAGCATAATAATAATCATTGCCGGACTAATTGCGTTCCCTGCCATGATGTATGCGTCGCGTTATCTTGCTGTACTGTTCGGGGTCCCGAAAGATTCTCGCGGCGTATGGGCGTTCTTGTGTGCGTACAACAATTCAGGGTTTATGGGCTTCCCGATAGCACTTGCGCTTTTCGGCAGTGAAGGTCTTGCGCTGTCGGTGATGCTGAATATAGCGTTCAACATGACGATATACACTATCGGAGCAATGGAACTCACGCGGGACAATCCCGAACATGAAGCGGGCGGCCTGAACGTGAAGCAAATAATTTTCAGCGGCATAAATATATCTACGTTACTCAGCATAATATTCTATTTCGGCAGGATTGAGCTTCCTGAAATTATCGCGACACCTGTAAGCTATCTTTCAGGAATAACGACTCCGCTGTCAATGATGATTATCGGCATGGCACTGGCGCACTCAAAAGGAGCAGAAATCTTCACGGACATTCATGCGTGGGTGTGTACGGCTATGAGGCTGGTAGTGTTCCCTGTGCTGATATGGGCAGTGCTGAAGGTTATTCCGCTTGGGAGCAATCCGTTAGTCGGGGCAGTATTCGTGCTGATTATGGCGATGCCGGGAGCGAGTGTTACGGCTGTTCTGTGCGAGATGTACGGCGGGAATATGCATTTTGCGGCGAAGGCTATGTTTCTGCAGAACTTGCTGTGTGTGCTGACGATTCCGGCGGTGTGTATGCTGTTGGGTTGATTGTGGTAAAATAGGGACAACGTTGAGGGGAGTTGTACCCTATTTCAACTGAATAAAACAGTTACGCTCGTACTAGCCCGTTATTTTATCCCATAGCTCCCACGCTATAAGGGAGAAACTTAGAAGCCAGTAGAGGAATGCGGCAAAATCTTTCATCGCGCGATAGAGTTTCTGCCGCATTTTGTTTCTGGAGTTCTTACGCTTCTTAGCCATAATGTTCACCAGATTTCTACACGGTGGACTCTCTCGTTTGATGGGCCGTGTTTCCCATGACGAGCCCCTCGTGAAAATCATTATACCAGACAGGGAAGGCGCGCTGTGCTACGATGAACGCAATCACAATCACACAACAGCAGGAGGATTTGACAGCAATGCCGGAAATTGTTAGAATGGCTCACGGCTCACGGCTCACGGCCACTCATATCCGTAATAATCCCAGTGTACAAAGTAGAAAAATATCTCGATAAGTGCGTCGAAAGTGTCATCAATCAGACCTACAGCAACATAGAAATCATACTCGTAGATGACGGCTCACCCGATAACTGCCCGGCCAAGTGCGACTCATGGGCAGAACGTGATGAGCGCATCAGAGTAATTCACAAACAGAACGGCGGACTCTCGTCGGCACGTAATGCAGGACTCGACATTGCACGCGGTGAACTCATCGGCTTTGTCGACAGCGACGACTACATACTCCCGGAAATGTACGAGGCTCTTTACGCTCTCATGACGGAGAACGATGCGGACATCAGTATGTGCAACTTTCTCTACGTCGACGAAAAAGGAGAGGCTATACCCAGCAGCGTGAACACAACAGATACATTCATTGATGAGGTTCTGACGGGTGAAGAAGCTCTGCGGAAGTTCTTACTGGTGCAGTGGCGTTATGTTGGATATTTGAGCACGTGCGCTTCCCCGAAGGCAGACTGCATGAAGACGAGTTCACAGCACATCACTTTTTTGCGTTGTCCCGAAAAGTAGCGATAACGGGTAGAAAGTTCTATATGTATGTCAGTCGTGAAGGCAGTATTATGGGAAACATTGGACACAATTTCAGCATAAAGAGAACTAATGATGTTATCGATATGTATATGGAGCGTCATGATTTTTTGCGTGAAACAGGAAGGCTCGACTTGGCCGAACATACTTTTTTGGGCGGCTACTGCTTTATTCTTGGTGTGCTGGGAGCAATGAGCTACCTGAAATATCATCACGACATCAACAAGGCGTTATTATGGGTCGCAAAGGACTCACTGAAATATGACGGCCTAAAAATGAAACTCCGGCCCGTAAAATTATTTCTCGTTCTCCTGAAAAATATTCTGTGCGTAAGAGTCAATAATCCCGCAACTTGATATAATGCCTCTGAAAACATACAGGAGGCTAGAAATTTGTTCACGAACAATCCCGACAAAATATATTTCTTTGACGGCGCAATGGGTACTATGTTACAGGCGCGGGGCTTGAAGCTCCGTGAGATTCCCGAACTGCTCAACCTCACCAACCCCGAACTGATTCGCGAAATTCACGAGGAGTACAGGGACGCAGGAGCCGACTTCATCACCGCAAACACATTCGGCGCAAATCCCTTCAAGCTGTCGAAATCAGGATACAGCGTGCAGGAAGTCATAGAGGCCGGCGCAAAAATCGCTCGTGATGCCGCAGGGAGTTCATGCTACGTTGCACTCGATATAGGCTCAACGGGGCGCGTAATGGCTCCTGCAGGGGACGCGTCGTTCGAGGAAATATATAGTGCTGTTGCCGAAATGGTGAATGCCGGAAAAGATTATTGCGACGTTATACTCCTCGAAACCTTCACCGACCTCTACGAACTCAAAGCCGCAGTACTTGCCGCACGTGAAAATTCCGACCTCCCTATACTTGCTACTATGAGCTTTGAGGAGTCAGGACGTACATTTTTCGGTGCAAGCGTCGAGGCTATGACCGCTGCTCTTGAGGGACTCGGCATTGACGCTCTCGGTGTGAACTGTTCACTTGGCCCCGTGCAGTTAGTGCCCATCGTGAAGCGTCTGTGTGAGTGTTCGCACATTCCCGTAATGGTACAGCCGAACGCAGGACTCCCGGTCATGAGGGACGGTACAGCACACTATGATGTTACGCCGGAAGAGTTCGCGAGGGTGTCGGTTGAGTTCGCGAAAATGGGCGTGAGTATTCTCGGCGGGTGCTGCGGGACAACTCCCAAACACATAAAGCTCATGAAGAACGCCGTAACGAATGAATGCCCCGAAGTGATAAAGCGCGCTGTGAAAGACGAAACAGTCATATGTTCGCCGTCCAAAGTCGTAACGTTCGGGAAAAAGTTTATCGTCATCGGTGAAAGGCTCAATCCCACCGGCAAAAAGTTGTTGCAGAAGGCTTTGCGTGAAGGAGATATAGACTACCTACTGAAAGAAGCAGTAAAGCAGCAGGAACAGGGAGCGGACGTTCTCGACCTCAATACGGGACTGCCTGACATCGACGAACCAGAAGTCCTGACACGCTCGCTGATGGCTGTACAGGGAATAATCAATTTGCCGATACAGATAGACAGTTCCGACTACAAAGCCTTAGAGAGAGCCGCACGAATCTACAACGGAAAGCCCTTACTCAACTCCGTAAACGGAAAAGCACAGAGCCTCATTCATGTTCTGCCCGTCGCGAAAAAATACGGTGCTTGTGTTCTCGGCCTCACTCTTGACGATAAAGGCATACCAGAAACAGCCGCCGAACGTTTCAGCATTGCGCGCAACATAGTCCGGGAAGCAGAAAGAGCCGGTATCCCACGCAGAAATATTCTCATCGACTGTCTGACACTCACAGCATCGGCACAACAGAAATTAGTCCCCGAAACCCTGAAAGCCATTCGCATGGTGAAGGACGAACTCGGCGTGTGTACTGTGCTGGGATTGAGCAACGTATCTTTTGGGCTTCCGAGAAGGCCGCTGGTGAATCGTACTATGCTGGTGGCGGCAATAATGAGCGGACTCGACAGCGCGATAATCAACCCCGGCGATAATGACCTCAAAGAGACGTTATGTGCGTGGAATTTGTTATCGGGCGGAGAACAGGAGATGCAGGAGTACATATCTTACTGTGAGTCTCACCCGGTGAGTTCGACATCATCAGCACCGACAGCACAGAAAGTTACGCCCACCGAAAATTCCCCCGAAGGACTCAACGCCGCAATCATCAGGGGACTTAATGACGAGGCCGCCAACATCACGCGCGAACTCCTGAAGGACAAGAAGCCCCTGGAGATTATCGAGAATAACATAGTGCCCGCACTTGATACTGTCGGAAAAGATTACGAGTCCGGGAAATTATTTCTGCCGCAGCTCATAAAGTCAGCAGAAGCCGCAAAGTCAGCGTTTGAAGTTCTCTCGTCGTCAATGGAGAAGTCAGAAGGGAAACAGAAAGGCCCGGTAGTACTTGCGACAGTTTACGGTGATGTTCACGACATCGGCAAAAACATAGTGCGTACGATTTTCGAGAACTATAACTTTGACGTGATAGATCTGGGGAAAGATGTCCCGCCTGAAAAAATCGTCGAGGCTGTGAAGAATGACGGTGTTCATGTCGTGGGTTTGAGTGCGCTCATGACTACGACGGTCGCAAGCATGAAGGACACAATCACGAAACTGCGCGCTTCATGTCCCGACGTGAAAATTATTGCGGGAGGTGCGGTATTGACACCTGAACTTGCGAACTATGCAGGAGCTGACTATTACGCAAAGGACGCTATGGAGGGCGTAAGAATACTAATGAATTTGCTCGGATAAGTGCAATATATTATTCGGCCTTTCTCGTTACGGGGAGGCTGTTTTTTTGTATGAAGTGTATAATTACAAAATATTTTCATTTGAGAGGAAATTTACAACTTGCGGAACATTATCATACAGTGCGAAAACTGGCTGCGTGATGAAGTGAAAAGCGCAGGAGCTTCCGGGATTATTCTCGGTCTTTCCGGCGGCATTGATTCGTCTGTTCTTGCGGCACTTGGCCGTGAAGCTCTCGGACGTTCGGGGGTGCTCGGTGTTATTATGCCATGCCACAGCAACAATCAGGACGAGGACGACGCACGATTGCTGGCTCAAGCTGTCGACGTGAATTTTTTGCGGGTGGATTTGTCCGGGACGTTCGACGCTCTGTGCGGAGCAACAGGTGAGGAGTTATCACCGCTCGTGAAGTCAAACATGAAGGCGCGACTCCGAATGGTAACGCTTTATGCTCTCGGGCAGAAGAATAATCTTCTTGTGTGCGGGACAAGCAACAGATCCGAATACGAGACGGGATACTTCACGAAATACGGCGACTCCGGGTCGGACTTGATGCCGCTGGTGAGTTTCCTGAAGCGTGATATTCGGGAAATGGCAAAAATTCTCCGCGTCCCCGAAAAGATAATCACTAAGGCACCCAGCGCGGGACTTTACGCGGGACAGACCGACGAGAGCGATATGGGCTTCACGTATGAAGTTCTCGATGAGTATCTCGCAACCGGGAAAATTGATGACCCCGAAGCACAAAAACGCATTGACGTAATGCGCAGACGAAGCGAACACAAACGCAAGCCGATTCCAACATTCAAGCATAACTAGGAGTGATATTAACATGTCAGGACATTCAAAATGGGCAAACATCAAGCACAGAAAAGCAGCACAGGACGCAAAACGCGGTAATCTCTTCCAGAAGTTAGTACGTGCCATAATCATTGCGGCCAAAGACGGCGGCGGAGACCCCGCTATGAACATGCGCCTCAAGACAGCCATCGAACGCGCTAAGGCAGTAAGTGTTCCGAACGACAACATTACACGCGCAATCAAGAGAGGAACGGGCGAACTCGGCGACGTATCTTACGACGAACTCACATATGAAGTCATCGGCCCCGCTGGTATCGCCATACTCGTAAACGTCATGACCGACAACAGAAACAGGACAACTCCCGAAATACGCGCACTTCTTGCCCGCAACGGAGGACAGATGGGTTCAGAAGGCTCTGTAGCGTGGATGTTCGATCGCAGAGGTGTTATTGAGGTCAAAGGTGAGGGACTCGATGAGGACGCACTAATGACTGTCGGACTTGAGGCGGGAATGTCGGACATGGAAGAGAGCGACGGAGGTTTCACGCTGTACTGTGAGCCGTCAGACCTGGACTCGCTACAGAAAGCTCTTGAGGCCGCAAAATATGTCGTCGAGAGTGCAGAAGTCTCTATGATCGCGAAAACTCCCGTAGAAGTTTCTGACGTTGAAGCCGCACGGAAAGTTCTGCGCCTCGTTGACGTTCTTGAAGAACATGATGATGTGCAGAATGTGTACTCGAATTTTGACATTCCTGACGAGATAGCTTCACAGATTGAGGACGAATAATTTTTGCCGGATATTATCTGCTTGGGAATAGATCCCGGACTTGCGCGCGTGGGTTATGGTGCTGTTGTACAGTCCGGGTCAGACCTCAAAGCGTTGAATTATGGGTGTGTTGAGACAAAGCCCGGAATGAATTTTTCTGACAGACTGCTGACGATCTACAATGATATTCAGGAACAAATTGATGTATGTTCGCCGGATTTCTTGTCTGTAGAACGTTTGTTTTTCGGGCGCAACCTCAAAACTGCCGGCAATGTGTATCAGGCTCGCGGGGTGATAATGCTTCTTGCCGCAAAAAATAAACTGCCGGTAATAGAACCCATGCCCAACCAGATAAAAATGAAACTTTGCGGAATAAGGAACGCTGACAAAGCACAGGTACAAGGCATGGTGCAGAAACTTCTTGCGCTTGAGGCCGTCCCGAAACCTGACGATACAGCAGATGCACTTGCGGCGGCGGTTACCGGGCTTGCAGTGTATGCCTCAACATGATGTTTTGAGGGGATAATTATATTGTGAAGGGAGATGATTTATATTTCATGCCGTAATAAATTTTTTGCAGCAATAATTTTCGTAATACTGTTCACCGGTGAAGCCATTGCTCGTGATGTTTACGTGAGAATTTCCGGCGGCAGTATGTTCGCGGTGAGCATAACGCAGGGCAATATCTCCATGACCGATGCAGAAGGACGGCTCGCTAATCTTGGTGCAAGTGCAGTAATTTCTGTTTCGGGCAATCGCGGAATAATCGCAGGGAACTCTTTTCCGCTTCCATTGAGGCTGAACGGGCCGGGACTCATGAAGTTCAACGGCAGGACGTATCACGGCTCATTCCTCATCACACAAAGAGGCGGCTTGCTGAACGTCGTAGATGTCGAGCAGTATTTGTGCGGAGTTCTTCCGGCGGAAGTCGGCGCGTCGTGGCACATGCAGGCACTCCGGGCACAAGCAATTTGCGCGCGTACTTACGTGTTGAAGCAGAGCATGAACAGAAGCGATAAGGGCTATGATGTCGTTGATACCGACGCGGATCAAGTCTACAAGGGTGCGGGAGTGGAGACAGCAAAAACTAATCAGGCAGTACAGAGCACGGCGTACGGAAAAGAAATCGCGTACACATACTTTCACTCCGACAGCGGCGGACACACAGCAAACATCAAAGACGTGTGGGGACAAAGTATCCCATACTTGACGGGAGTGCCTGAAGTCGTGAACTATAAATCGCCGGTTTCATCATGGAGCGCAAAAATTTCCGCCTCAAAGATACAGAGTGCCGTAAAGAAAATCACGGGTGCAGACATCGGAACAATCACGGAAATTCAGGTTTCGGATGTTGACGAGGGAGGCCGGGCAGTGAATATGACGTTCATAGGCACAAAGGGCACAAAGACAGCACGAGCCAGCCAGTTCCGCACGACCGTAGACCCGCGCACGCTGAAGAGTACGATGTTCACACCGTCGGGGGGAGCATTCAGCGTCAACAACACTACGACACCGAGCGGCCTCGTATCACGACAGAAGCAGACGACAACTAACGGCCTCACGTTTGATGAGGAGCAGGGTATCGCAAAGATGACAGCAGAAGGAGTTTTCACGACGACGGAGCTAATAGACATGCTGTCGAACCCGGCCAAGAAGAAGGCGTATTACCAGACGGGACTCAGCAGACGTTCACGGGATGCAGCACCTTTGACGACCCAACAGAAACCAAAGCCCAAAATGAACAAGTACGGCTACTCCATCGAGAAGAGCGGTAATGATTTCGTGTTCTACGGACGCGGCTGGGGGCACGGTGTCGGCATGTGTCAGTGGGGAGCAATGGCAATGGCTGAACAGGGATACACCGCCGAAAAAATACTTGAGCACTATTACCCCGGCACGAGCATACGAAAATTCAAGTGAACACACTCTACGATTTACGCTCATACAGCTATAACCTGCCCCCCGAAAACATCGCACAGTTCCCCGCAGACCCGCGCGACTCTTCCCGGCTTCTTGTATGGGACGTGAAAAATGATTGTGTCGACAAGTCTAATCATTTTCGGGACATCGTGAAGTTTTTCCGGCGTGATGACGTGCTCATACTCAACGATACGAGAGTCATACCCGCAAGGCTGAAGGGCACCCGTGAGTCCGGCGGACAGTGTGAGGTGTTCTTATTGCGTGAAGCTGCGTTCATGACGTGGGAAGCTCTCGTGAAGCCCGCGCGAAAAATCCACGTCGGCACAACTATAAGCATTTCCGGCCAGGCAGTTAGCGTCATTGATGAGGCAGACGAGGGAATAAGGACGGTGAAGTTTCCGTTTTCGTCGCGTGAAGAGTTCATGATGTTTCTAGACAGTGCCGGGAATGTCCCCCTTCCGCCGTACATACACAACGCTGACGACATGCGCGAAAAGTACCAGACAGTATTTGCCCGCAATAACGGTTCTGTTGCCGCACCGACCGCAAGCCTTCACTTTACGCCGGAACTCCTCGAACGCATAAAGTCTTTGGGCGTGAAAATCGGCTACGTTACTCTTCATGTCGGACTTGGTACGTTCAGACCCGTAAAAGTTCACGACATACGCGAGCACGAAATACACACGGAACACTGCGAACTCCCTGAAGCAACAGCACAGCTCATTCACGATTGCAGGGAACGCGGCGGGAGAGTGATAGCTTCAGGGACGACGGCGGCACGTACTCTAGAAAGTTTCGGCGGCAATGCGGGAGTAATGGACACGGGACTATATGTCGACGCGCTCATCACGAATTTTCACCTCCCGGAGAGTTCGCTCATTATGCTGGTAGCTTCTTTTGCGGCGAACAAGGCGGGAGGTCATGAGGAGGAAATTTTGAGGCGGCTGATTGATATTTACGAGAATGCAGCGAGGGAGGGCTGGCGTTTTTTTTCGTTCGGGGACGCGATGTTCATATTTTGAGAAATTTTCGCGTTGACAGCCCCTGACAAAATTATTATAGTAGCAACACTTACCATTTCTCATTACACATGAAAGGAAGATTTTGCTATGAAAAAAGTTTTGTGCGCTCTCGTAGTAGTTCTGTCGTTCGTATCAGTTTCATTTGCGGCTCCCGAATTGACCCTCATAATTGCCTCGAATGCCACTGACCTCACCAACCCATACAGCTACGGCCTCGATAAGTTCAAGGAAGTAGCAGAGCAGGTTTCGGGCGGAAAAATTCAGGTTACTGTGCACAAAGGCACGCTCGGCGAAAACGAGTCCGAACTCGTCGAGAAGCTCACGATGGGCGCGGCGGATCTCGTTGTGTCATCACCGGGCTTCATGACGGCAATCGGTGTTCCTGAAATCGACATCTTCTCCCTCGAATATCTCTTTGACAGTTTCGCACACTGGGAAAAATGCGTTGACGGTGATTTCGGCGAGGCAATGAGGAAAATAGTTCTCGACAAAACATACAACCAGTTCCGCATCATGGGCTACTGGTCGTCATCAGTCCGCGATGTTTACGCAAAACGTGCTGTGAAGTCCCCCGCTGACCTCAAAGGCATGAGCATCCGCACGCAGTCCTCCCAAGTCCAGCAGGCATTCTTCCAGGGGTGCGGCGCAATTCCGACAACAGTCGCATGGGGTGAACTCTATCAGGCGTTACAGCAGGGAGTTGTTGACGGTGCAGAGAACGACTACACGAACTTGACGCTGAAAGAACATCACAAGACCTCAAACGGGAAGTACGTATCAGAGACGCATCATGACTTCACGACGCGCTTATTCCTGATGAACGGCGACAAGTACGACAGGCTGACGGACGAGCAGAAATCATGGATCAACCAGGCGGCGGCGGCCTCAACAGCAGAAGAACGAGCAATCACGTACAGGATGTTCGGCGAGTCGAAACAGAAAGCGATCAACGACGGAGCAGTCATCACGGAATTTTCCGAGATAGATATTCCTGCGTTCAAGGCCATAGCGAAACCGATACAGGACGACTTTGCGAAAAGAAACAACATGACAGCACAGCTCGAAATGGTACGTGCGGCTGAATAGATTGTTGCGTAAGTAGCGGTCTCAATGGCCGCTTTTATTTTTTACGAGGTGATTACTATCATGAAGAAGATTATTGACGGCCTCCAGAAAATACAGATTGCTATCGGCGGTTTGTTCCTTCTGGTATTTCTCGTTACTGTCGTGTATCAGATTATCTGCCGTTACATGGGCATTGCGGCAATGTGGACGGAAGACGTGAGCATGTATTCGTTCATATGGGCGGTATTCATGGGAGCGGGAGCAATGGTACACACGAACTCCCACTTTGCGTTCACGAGCATGATTGACGGCATGAAGAGTGCGCGCAAGAAAGCCATGCTACAGATAGTGATAAATATTATTGTGCTGGTATTCTGCGTTCTCATGGTAATTTACGGATACACTGCCGCAAAGCAGTTCTGGAATTTCCGGTGGATAAATATTCCTGCAATGAAGCGGGGGCCGACGTGGCTATGCATACCGATATGCGGAGCTACAGCAAGTATATATCTCATCTACGGAATTTTTGAGCAGCTCGGAAAACTCATCAAAGGAGGAAATGAATAATGCTCGGTGCATTGCTTGTGATAATGTTTGTAGCGTTCATTGCTATCGGAGTGCCCATAGCGTTCTCGCTCGGTATAGTGTCGTTTGCGGGTATAGCGTCAATGCCTGCCGTCCCGAACACCGTAGTATTCACCAAGATGTTCAACGGCCTCAACAGTTTTACGCTCCTGGCAGTACCGTTATTCATACTTGCGGCCAACCTCATGAACGAGGGCGGAATAACCGAGAAGCTCATAGAGTGCATATGCGATCTTGTCGGGCACAAAAAGGGCGGGCTTGCGTACGCTAATGTTCTTGTGTCGATGGTATTTGCTGGTATTTCCGGCTCATCACAGGCTGACACTTCCGGCGTGGGAAAAATATTCATTCCGGCAATGGAGAAGCAGGGTTACGACAAAGGGACATCGGTCGGAGTAACGGCGGCCTCGTCGACACTAGGCTCAATCATTCCGCCGAGTATCACTATGGTAGTGTATTCAGGAATTGCTAGCTGTTCGACTGGTGCGCTGTTCATGACGGGGATTGTTCCGGGAATACTTTTGGGAGTTGCCCAGATGATAGTCATAAGGTGGTACGCAAAGTCCAAGAACTTCCCGCAGAGTGAAAAAGTTCCGTTTGCTACGGCCATGAAGCACACGTTAATATCAATGCCGGCACTGCTGACACCCATAATCTTAATCGGCGGCATAGTGTCAGGACTATTCACCCCGACAGAATCGGCGGCGTTTGCGTGTATATATGCGCTGTTAATCGGAATATTCTTCTACCACTCAATCAAGATTTCGCGTCTTCCCGGTATCCTCATAGACACAATGAAGATGGCTTCACTCTCACTGTTTGCACTTGCTACGGCGAACGCACTCGGAGAACTTTTGAGCTACTATCAGCTGAATGTTGCGGCACAAAAATTATTCTTATCACTTCCCGGCGGCAAAGGAATATTCTTAGTCGTTACGGTGATATTCTTCATGTTCATAGGGACGTTCATGGACGCGGTGCCTGCTATGATTTTGTTTGTACCGATAATTCTTCCGTCAGCAGTTGCGCTCGGTATCAGCCCGATAATTCTCGGCCTCATCATCATAGTAACTCTTGCGCTTGGCCTCGTTACCCCTCCTTATGGATTGTGCCTGCTTCTTGCGTGCTCAATCAGCGGTACGACGATAGAGGACGGCTTCAAGGGTACGCTTCCGTATTTCCTGTCGTCGGTGGTGGTGCTGATACTGCTGGTGATTTTCCCGGAGTTCTGGCTCGCGATACCGAAGGCAGTATTCCCGGCGTTGTTCTGATAGCGTAAAGATTGTGTGTGTCTCGTCGTGTGCGGGACACATTTTTTTTTGCCGATAATGTATAGTTTCGCTCCATGAATGACACTTGAAAATCACGACACATACACTAAAATAATTTCATTCACGAAAAAATTTCACTCACAGGAGGTCATATGATTTATGGATATTCGTTATTCATGCAGTCCGAACGACGTAAAACGCTACACGACCGACGAATTACGCAAAGAATTTCTCATCACGAACTTATACACACCCGACAAAGTTACAGCAGTATACAGCCACGTAGACAGAATGGTAACTGTAGGAATTATGCCGGTGAGCAGAAAATTATCGATTGATGACGGCATTAATGTATGGGCAAATTTCGGGACGCACTATTTTCTTGAGCGTCGTGAAGCAGGAGTGTTCAATCTCGGCGGCGCAGGAAAAATCGAGGCTGACGGGACAACGTACGAACTCGGCTACAAGGACTGCTTGTACATCACGAAAGGAACGGAGAAAGTATTTTTCTCAAGCAATGACGCGAACAACCCGGCAAAGTTCTATATGGTATCGGCACCTGCACATACCAGCTACGAGACTCGGTTAATCAAGATAGCCGACGCTGCAAAGAAACCTTTGGGCGACCCGAAAACATCGAACAAGCGCGTAATCAATCAGTTCATTCACCCCGATGTGCTCAAGACGTGCCAGCTCTCTATGGGACTGACCGAACTTGACCCCGGCAGCGTATGGAACACCATGCCCGTACACACTCACGAGCGCAGAATGGAGATATATACGTATTTCGAGATACCTGAAGGGAACGTAGTAATTCACTTCATGGGTCAGGGAAAAGAAACGCGGCACATCGTCATGAATAACTTTGAGGCTGTAATATCGCCGTCATGGTCAATTCATGCGGGAGCCGGGACGAGCAATTATTCATTCATATGGGCAATGGGCGGAGAAAACCAGGAGTTCGACGACATGGACACGATACCGCCGACAGAAATGAAGTAGGAAGGAGCAGAAATCATGACTGACATGTTCAATCTTTCGGGAAAAGTAGCAATAGTTACGGGAGCGCGCACGGGAATCGGTCAGGGCATCGCAGAAGGACTTGCTGAGGCCGGAGCAGACATCGTCGGAGCAGGACACGCACCCATGCCGGAAACAGAAGCGTATATTTCCGGGCTTGGCCGTAAGTTTGTGTATTACGACATTGATTTAGGGAAGCAGGACAAGATACAGGCACTCGTTGACGACACAATAAAGACATTCGGCAGGCTTGATATTCTCGTGAACAATGCGGGAATAATCCGGCGGCAGGATGTTCTTGATTTCAGCGAGGAGAACTGGGACGACGTTATCAGCATGAACTTGAAATCGTTATTCTTTTTGTCGCAGGCATGTGCTAGATATATGAAGGACAACGGCGGCGGAAAGATAATCAACATTGCGTCGATGCTGTCATTTCAGGGCGGAATAAGAGTCGTAAGCTACACTGCAAGCAAGTCGGGCGTAACGGGCGTAACAAAACTCATGGCGAACGAACTGGCGAAATACAACATACAGGTGAACGCGATCGCTCCGGGCTATATTGCTACGAACAACACGGACGCACTCATCAAGGATCCCAAGAGGAGCGCAGAAATTCTCGGACGTATTCCTGCAGACAGATGGGGGAAGCCTGAAGACCTCAAAGGTGCGGCGGTATTTCTTGCGTCGAGAGCGTCGGACTATGTGAGCGGTCATGTGCTGGCTGTAGACGGCGGGTGGCTTGCAAGATAATAATAATTTTTGTAGTATAGGGCACAAAGGAGTGATGAGAATTGACGATGATAATTACTATGTGTATTCTTGCGGCTCTGTTTGTGTTCATGAATGCCGGAAAAGCCAGTGCCGACGCTGACGACATAGCCGGAGAAATTCGCGGGTTTCTGCTCGATGATGACTGGCACTTCGACTACAATGACGAGAGCAGAGCATTCCGTTTCGGCGTAAACCTCAGCTGCAAGCTCAAGAACTTGAACTACTTTGTGCCCGTACGTGATGATGCGTATATCGTGTATGCTGTATCTCCCATCAGCGCAGATTCCGATGACCGTGAACTGATGTCTACAATGTGTGAGTTCGTCTGCAGGGCGAATTACGGTTTGCGCAACGGGTGCTTTGAGCTTGATGTTACGGACGGCGAACTGCGCTACAAAGTGTTTGTCGACTGTGAAGGGGATCAATTACCGACAAAGGACGTTATACGCAACAGCATAATAGTTCCTGCTATGATGTTCGAGAGATATGCACCGGGCATTCTTGACATTATGTTCAAGGGGAGCAGTGCAGAAGAAGCAGTGGAGAGCTGTGAGAACTAGTAGAAGTGAGGCGGGGAAGGGAGCATGACCCCGCTTTTATTTTTTCAGTAATAACTTTCCGGGATAGAATATATATTCCAGCCAGCGAAAATATTTCACGTTCTTATACAGCCATACGATGAACAGCGAAAAAGATACCGCCGCAGTCAAACACACAACGAATAA
>CAJOED010000094.1:8746-14842 GCA_905233335.1 uncultured Synergistales bacterium | reverse complement strand
TGTTTGTTTTTTTCAGGCGGTCTTGCATAATTACAGGCGCGGGATGACGATTAGTTCATGAGTAAGTATAGAGTGTCCGACAATGGGCGGCGGCGTATTAGTGCATGAGTGGTTACGAGCGTGTGATGATGAGCAGTAATGTTTTTTTTCGAGGCGGCCTTGCATAATTACAGGCGCGGGAGGACGATTACTTCATAAGTAATTGTGGGTGTCTGACGATATGCTTTTCGCGGCAATCCTGATACGTGAGTGTGAGCGTCTGATGATGAACGATATGTGAATAATTATGTGCTTCAACCCTGAATATATACAGAAGTGGAAAGGTGATTTTGTGTATGAGTGAATGGACTTCTAACGCCGAGCGTCCGACGATGGGCGGCAACTTGCAATATCACATCAGCTGCAAGGAAGGCGACATCAACAAGTACGTGTTGCTTCCCGGAGACCCCGAACGAGTAAGCCGTCGAGCTTTCCGATGCCTTCCCCTTCCGAACTGAGATCCGTGATTTGTAAGTCTATTCTTTGATTCTTCTCATATTTATTTTCTGTCATCGATATACTCACCTGATCAGGTCCTTCGTATATTGCTGTCGAGGAACTTGCTTCACTGGGAGCAGACACGTTCATACGGATTGGGACGTGCGGCGCGATACGTGAGGGCATAACGTGCGGCGATATTATTATCTGTTCGGGGGCAATGCGTCAGGACGGCACAAGCGATGACTACATAGACCCGTCATACCCTGCAATAGCGCATCATGAAGTTGTATTAGCTCTCATTCAGGCGTGCGAGAAACTCGGCAAAAAGTATCACGTCGGAATTTCCTGCACAACGGCTTCATTCTATTGCGGTCAGGCAAGGCCGGGACTGAATAATTACCGCCAGTCAATGTTTGCGAACAAGATACAGGACTTACAGAATGCGGGCGTTCTGAATTTCGAGATGGAAGCGGCAACAATTCTCACTCTTGCGGGGATTTACGGCTTGAGGGCGGGCGCGGTGTTTACTGTTGTAGCTGACAGGAACAATAACACGTTTGCGCTTTCAGGAGTGGAGGACAGTATAATAATAGCGAATGAAGCAGTAAAGATTTTGGCTTCATGGGACAGCAGGAAAGGAGCAGAAAAATATGGCCTATAAACTTGGGGAAGTAATATTATCGCGTGAGAGTATTGCGCGTCGTGTTCATGAACTTGCAGAGGACATTGCGCGCGACAACGGAAAGGATAACAGCGTCGTGATTGTCGGTATTCTGACGGGTGCGGCGTTCTTTCTGACGGATTTGGTGCGTGAGATGCCGGAGGATATGGACGTGCGCGTTGACTTCATGAGTGTAGCGTCCTACGGGGACAGCACGACAAGTTCCGGAGTAGTTCGTATTTTCCACGACCTGAAATCAAGCATTGAGGGGAAAAATGTTATTGTCGTTGAGGACATCGTAGACACGGGACTGACACTCTCGCACCTTCTCGAACTCCTGAAGGGCAGACACCCCGCCAGCCTGAAAGTATGCGTTCTCCTCGACAAGTACGAGCGGCGCAAGACAGAAGTGAAGGTGGATTACTGCGGCTTCAGGATACCCGATAAGTTTGTAGTTGGCTATGGGCTTGATTGCGCGGGAAAGTGGCGGCACCTGAAAGACATAAAGTACGTCATCGAGGAATAATTTTTGACATTCACCGGCCTTCTGAAACATCAGGGGGCTGATTTTTTTTCGTGA
Organism: uncultured Synergistales bacterium; assembly: GCA_905233335.1. Taxonomy (GTDB): domain Bacteria; phylum Synergistota; class Synergistia; order Synergistales; family Aminobacteriaceae; genus JAFUXM01. Next base: position 13,121 of record CAJOED010000094.1, on the reverse strand, counting down.
TATAATCTACAAAATTTTGTTGATAAATACTGAAAGGAGCTTGACACTCTGATAATGAATTTGTGTAACTACCTGCTACCTGTTGCCCGTTGCCTTTCTCTTTGCGATAATCCACTAGAATTTCAGAATACACACACAAAACTTTTTGCCCGCGCATGGAGGACTCCCGCTCATGCATAGAAGCGCAATGGTCAGAATGTCATGGTTTGTCGATAACTACATCAAAGGTAAAGGCCGCGTGCGTGTTCTTGATGTCGGAAGCTGCGACGTGAACGGTTCTATGCGTCCATTGTTTGAAGGCACTGAAGCAGAGTATGTCGGTCTTGACATTGAGGCGGGAGCGAACGTTGATATTGTCATGAAGGAGCCTTACGACTGGAGCAATATTCCTGATGAGAGTTTTGATTTCGTTATCTCCGCAAATGCATTTGAACATATCGAATTTCCCTGGCTCACGATAAAGGAAATCTACAGGAAGCTGAAACCTGAAGGCATAGCGTGCATCCATGCTCCTTTGAGCGTGGGAGAACACAAACACCCGACGGACTGTTACAGGTATTACCCGGACGGCTTCAGGGCACTGGGAAAATGGGCAGGGTTTCAGGTGCTCAATGTTACTGCGGGAGGCGTGCCGTCAATGTCAGCACCTAAAGACTGGAACGGCTGGAACGATACCATGATGATACTGCTGAAGTCCGACACTCCTGCAAACCCGGAAGACTATCCCATACTGAAATACGAACGCCGCGAGGGAGTAATCATCGTTGACTCTGACAGCGTATTAATATCTTGCTGGCGGACGTTGCGTTATACCATGCCGAAACTTCACAGCCTCATACGAAAATTTCTGCACTAAAAACTTTCCGGCCTCCTGAAAAAATTTTCGGGGGGCTGATTTTTTCTGCTGTGATATACTAACGGCGCACCAAAAATTTCACACGCTCATAATTTAAAGGTGTCATGTTCAGTTCTGCATGATTGATAATGAGCGCAAGATTATAACCTTTAGGAGGTAAAGTTTTTTTATGGCAGTAGCAAGTATGAAGCAGTTGCTTGAATGCGGAGTCCACTTCGGACATCAGACACGCCGCTGGAATCCCAAAATGAAGCCCTATATTTTCACCGAACGCAACGGAGTATACATCATCGACCTTCAGAAGACAGTGAAGGGACTCGACCGTGCTTATGATTTCATTCGTGAGACGGCTGCAGCCGGGGGGCATGTTCTGTTCGTCGGGACAAAGCGTCAGGCTCAGGAGACTATACGTGATGAGGCAACACGCTGCGGGCAGTACTACATCAACCAACGCTGGCTCGGCGGACTCATGACGAACTTCCCGACGATACGCCGCAGAATTTCCCGTATGCTTGAACTCCGCAAGTACGACGAAGAAGGCACATGGGAAGAATACACGAAAAAGGAAACAGCCGCACTCAAGAAGGAACAGCTGAAACTTGAGAAATATCTCGGTGGCATTGCCGCAATGACAGCAGTACCCGACGCAATATTCCTGATTGACCCGCGCCGTGAAGAGAACGCAATTGCTGAAGCACGCAAACTTCATATTCCCGTCGTGTCCATCGTCGATACGAACTGCGACCCCGAAATGATTGACTATCCCATTCCCGGAAATGACGACGCTATCAGGGCTATCAAGCTCATTACGGGACTCATGGCTAATGCGGTCATCGAGGGCAGGCAGGGTGAAGATGCCGTGATTATTCCCGTTCAGGATCTCGGTGCTGTTGATGTTTTGAGCGACGAAGAGTTAATGGCTGAACGCGAACGCCTCCATGAAGAATATGAAGGCAACATTGACGACGAAAAAATGGAGGGTTAGTGAGATGGCAGAAATTACAGCCGCAAAGGTAAAGGAATTACGCGAACGCACCGGCTCCGGCATGATGGACTGCAAGAAAGCTCTTGCGGAAACCGGCGGGGACATGGAGAAAGCTATCGACTACCTGCGCGAAAAAGGACTTGCGAAGGCGGCCAAGAAAGCAGAACGTACAGCGTCAGACGGCAGAGTGTTCTACGTTATGAGTGATGACGGGAAACTCGGCGCAATGATCGAGCTGAACAGTGAGACGGATTTTGTCGCGAAAACTGACGAGTTCAACGACTTGGGCAATAAGATTACTGCTCACCTTTTCGCGAAAGAATATGCAGATGTTGCTTCACTCCTCGACAGCAAACACGAATCAGGAAGCACAATCAACGAACTCGTTACGGCAGTCATCGCGAAACTCGGCGAAAATATCGTCCTGAAGAGGTTTGCACGTTTCGACGCGGCCAACGGAAAAGCCTTCTGCTACATTCACAGCAACTACAAGGTCGGCGCACTTGCTGAACTTGACGCGGACAAAGCAGACGCAATGAACTCACCCGAATTTGCTGAACTTGGCCACGAAATTTGTATGCAGATTGCTGCGGCGGCTCCGTTGTACCTTGTGCCCGATGATGTTACTGCTGATGTCCTCGACCGCGAAAAGGCAGTGTATCGTCAGCAGTTATTGGACGAGGGAAAACCGGCGGACAAAATCGAGAAGATTATTCCGGGCAAGTTGAGGAAGTACTACGAAACTACATGCCTTATGGAGCAGGAATACATCAGGGACAGCGACAAGAAAGTGAAAGATCTTATTGCGGAAGTCGGAAAGAAGCTCGGAGCGAAAATCAGCATACGTCGTTTTGAGCGTTTCGCAATAGGCGAGTAACATAACGTAAAAATATTATTCCCAGTGTGAACAATTTGCGCTGGGATTTTTCGTAAATAATTATCATGCCGAAATTCAAACGTATATTATTGAAGCTGTCGGGTGAAGTTCTTGCGGGAGAACAGCATCACGGAATAGACTTTGCGACCGTCCGTGATTTTGCAGGGAACTTGGCCATGATACGCAATGCAGGCTTTGAGCTGTCGATAGTCATCGGCGGAGGCAACATGATACGAGGCCGCGACGCTCTCAATTACGGCATCGACAGAGTTAGCATTGACGGTATCGGTATGCTCGGAACTGTCATGAATGCCCTTGCGGTGAAGTCAGCACTTGAGGTTGCCGGAGTCCCTGCGCAAGTTCTTTCTGCCGTCGGAATGTACCCCATAGCCGAACTCTATAATCGTGAGCGCGCGAAAAATCTTCTGTCGTCGGGGCATGTCGTGATTTTCGGTGCGGGAACAGGACACCCGTTTTTCTCGACGGACACTGCTGCGGCATTGAGAGCTTCGGAGCTTGGCCTCGATTGCGTCATAAAAGGCACAAAGGTCAACGGAATTTACACGAAAGACCCCGCAAAATTTCCTGACGCTGAATTTCTTCCGCGACTGACATACAGTGAGGCCATTGCGCGAAATATTGAGGTTATGGACACAGCGGCGTTTGCGATATGCCGTGAGAACAAAATACCAGTATGGGTCATGAGCATTCAGGATTCGGACTGGGTGAAAAATATAGTTGAAGGTGCTGACATCGGCACGATCGTAAAGGAGGACTGACACAGAATGCCGAAAGATGAACTCGGAACATTGCGTGAGAATATGGACAAGGCCATTACGTTTTTGCAGAATGAGTTTCTGTCGATAAGGACGGGCAGAGCACATCCCGGACTTGTGAGCGACATCAAAGTGGACTATTACGGAACGCCGACACCGATAAAGCAGCTTGCGAACGTAACGATACCCGAAAGCCGCTCGATCCAGATAGCACCGTTCGACAAGACGACGCTCAAAGCAATGGAGAAAGCTATTCTGGCCGCGAACATCGGAATGACACCCCAAAGCGATGGGACAGTTATACGCATGACTCTTCCGGAACTGACAAAGGCACGGCGCGTTGAACTCACCAAGCTGTTGGCACGCAAGGCAGAAGAGTCCAAAGTCGTAATCAGAAATTACCGGCGCGACACAATAGAAGTTCTCAAGAAGCAGGAGAAAGCGTCAGAGATTACTGAGGACGACCTCAAGAAGTTCACGAAGGACGTACAGGACATCACAGACAGCTACATAAAGAAGATTGATGAAGTCTACAAGGTCAAGGAAAAGGAAGTACTTGAAGACTAGAGAGGAGCAGCATAGATAATGGAAGAAAGAAGCCAGTACAATTCACCTGGCTATACGACGTTCAAGATGAAGCTGAAGAAGCTCATCGGAATAGATCTCAACTCGTACAAAGAGCAGATACACAGAAGGACTCACGAGCTTATGTCGCGCTGGGGCTGCAAGAATTACGACGAGTATTACGACATGATGAACAAGGACGAGAAGAAGCTCCGTGAATTTCTCGATCACCTGACAATCAACGTGTCGGAATTTTTCAGGAACGATTCGCAGTGGTGGAAGCTCCGCGATAAGATTATCCCGGAACTCATACAGAA